>DATNKN010000426.1:0-5707 GCA_035603375.1 Solirubrobacteraceae bacterium | reverse complement strand
GAGGAGTAGGTGGCGTGATGGTCGAGCTCGACGTTGGTCAGCACGGCGATCTCCACGCTCAGGCTGAGCATCGAGCGGTCGGACTCGTCGGCCTCCACGACCAGCCATTCGGGGTGGTCGCCCGCCGGGCGCGCAGGTGCCCAGTGCGAGTTCTCGAGTCCCGCTCCAACCGCGCTGCCAATCAGCCAGCTTGGATCCAGTCCCTGCTCGCGCAGCACATGCACGATCATTGAGGAGGTCGTCGTCTTGCCGTGTGCTCCGGCGACCGCAATCGTTGGGCGCAGCGCCGTCAGCTCCGCCAGCAGCTCGGCGCGGGGGCGCTCGGCCAGACCGCGCTCGCGCGCGGCGACACGCTCAGGGTTCTCCGCCGGGACGGCGCTCGAGTAGACGATCTCGACATCCTGCACGCTCGGCACGTTGGCGGCATCGTGTCCGATACTCGCCTGCAGCACGCCCTCCTCGCACAGGCGCCGCAAGTAGGGACTGGGTGCCCGGTCAGAGCCGGTCACACTCGCGCCCAGGGCGTGGGCCGCACGTGCATAGCCACTCATGCCGGCCCCGCCCACGCCGATGAAGTGGAGGCGACGTCCCGCCCACGATCGCCCACTCATCGCTTGGCTGCCTCCAGCAGCTCGGCGGCGATCGCCTGCGCCGCGTCGGGGCGTGCAAGAGCGCGCGAGGCATTGGCCATCGCGGCGAGCCTGGCGGGGTTGGCGAGCAGCTCTCCCGCCTCGCGTGCGAGTCGTGTGGCGCTCAGCTGCGCGTCCTCGATCGCGATCGCCGCGCCCGCCTGGCACATCCAACGCGCATTGGTGCTCTGGTGATCGGCGGCGGCGTGCGGGTAGGGCACGAGGATGGCAGGCAGTCCGTGGGCGGCGAGCTCGAACACAGACCCGCCGGCGCGCGCCACCGCCAGGTCGCTCGCCGCCAGCGCCTGCCCGAACTCCTCCAGGTCGAGATAATCGCGCAGGTCGTATCCGTCTGGCAACTGGCGCGAGGACAGCTCGGGGTAGTCGCGCCGCCCGCACACGTGCAGGACGTGAAATGCGCCGGAGGAGAAAGCCTCGATCGCCGCCCGGTTGATCGTGCGCGCCCCGAGCGAGCCGCCGAAGACGAGTACGCACAGCTCCCGCTCGCCGATCGCGAAGTGCCGACGCGCCGCTTGGCGGTCAGCCCAGAGAGGTGGGATCGGGCGTCCGGTAATGCGATAGCGGGATCCCGTGCGACCCTCGATCGGAAACGCTAGGCAGACGCGTCGCGCGAACGGAGCCAGCGCACGATTGGTCAAACCCAGATGACTGTCGGCCTCGCTCAGCACGAGCGCAATGCGGCGCGTGAGCGCCGCCACGCCGACCGGGCCGGCCACATAGCCACCGCCACCCAACAGCGCGTCGGGGGCAAGCTCGGCGAGCAGCGCGCGCGAGCGCACCAGCGCTCTGCCTGACAGCGCAAGCGCTCGGGCCGCACGCAGCGGGCTGCCACGATCCAAGCCTTCCACCGAAATGGTTCGCAGCGGGTAGCCGGCCGCGGGCACAAGCTCGGCCTCGGCGCGCTGCCCGCCGATGAACGTCACCTCGGCGCCCTCAGCGCGCAGCGCGTCGGCCACCGCGAGCGCCGGCACCACGTGCCCGGCCGTTCCCCCCGCGGCTATCGCGATCCTCGTTTTCACCGCCCCATCGTGCCGGTTCGCGCGGCGACGCGTCGACCTCGCGCCGCACGGCACCTCCGCCAGAGCGGGCGGGCGACTCAGTGCCGGCGCGTGAGACCGCGCGCGAGCGCCTGGAGCGCGCGGGCGTCACGGCGCGCACGTGCGCGGACCCGCCGGCGGCGACGTTCAGCAACAGGCCCATCGCCGCGAGCGTCACGATCAGGCTGCTCGACCCGTATGACACCAGCGGCAGCGGCACTCCCGTGAGCGGCGCCAGGCCGAGCACGGCGAAGGTATTGAGGATCGCCTGGGAGACGATCAAAGATGTCATGCCGACGGCGATCAGCGCGCTGTGGAGGCTGCGGGCCGCCTTGGCCACCCGCAGGCCGGCATAGGCGATCATGCCGTAGAGGAACAACAGCGCGAAGATCCCCACCACGCCCAGCTCCTCGCCGATAACCGCGAGGATGAAATCCGTTTGTGCCTCGGGCAGATAGAAGATCTTCTGCACCGACTGTCCCGGGCCGACGCCGAACAGCCCACCCGAGCCGATCGCGATCTGTCCCTGCACAGCCTGAAAGCCGGTGCTCGAAGCGTGCGCCCACGGGTCGATAAACGACGTCAGGCGACTGCGCACGTACGGAAGCACGATCGCGCACAACGCGACCGCGCCCAGCGTCGAGCCCGCGACGATCGCGAGGTTGCGCGAGGGAATGCCGGCCGCCACGAGCAGCGCGCACGTCGTAAACGCGATGATCATCGCCGTGCCGATGTCGGGTTGGCTGATCACGAACAGGCACGCAAGCCCGACGACGGCGAGCAACGGGTTGCAGAGGTCGCGCAGATCGTGCACGCGTCCGGGCCGGTGTGCGAGCAGCGTCGCGCCGTATAGAACGAGCGCGATCTTCAAAAGCTCAGACGGCTGGAATTGAAGCGGGCCGGCGCCGATCCAGCGGCGCGCGCCGTTGACGCTGACACCGACATGCGGGATGTGCACCGCGAGCACCAGCACCAGCGACACGACGAGCAGCGGCGCGACCAGTCCCTGCACGCGGGCGATGCCGTCACGCGCGAGCACTCGCATCACCACCAGCCCGAGTGCTCCGTAGACGACGAACTTCACAAGCTCACCCGTACCGCTGCCGTTACCTTCCAGCACGCTGCTCGCCGAGGAGGAGCTGTAGACCATGACAGCGCCGAACGCGAGCAGACACAGGGTCGCCGTCAGCAGCAGGTTGTACTCGAGCGGCTGCGCGCGCACGGCGGAGGCACGCTTACCACGAGCGGCACCCTTACCACGAGCCGCGCCGCTCTTGCGCGACTGGCCGACCCCGGCGACTTTGGTGGCCCGTTTGGTGGTCCGTACTTTCGTGGCCCGCGCGGATGCTGACATCAGGGCTCACTTCGACGCGCGGCCGCGGAAGCCTCCATGCAGGTGCTCTGAGGCCGTTGCGACGCACACGCCGCAACGGCCTATAGCCGCGAAACCCACTCCCGGAAGCGCTCTCCGCGGTCTTCGAAGTCGGCAAATTGATCGAAGCTGGCGCACGCCGGCGAGAGCAGGACCACCTCGCCGGCCTGTGCGAAATCGCGCGCCTCGCCGATTGCGCGCTCCAGCCCGCCACAGGCGAACACCGCCACGTCCACCCCGCTCAGGGCGTCCGCGATCCGTGGCGCGTCCTCGCCGATCAAATACACCGCCCGGCAGCGCGTCGCGACCGCTTCGCGCAACGCCGAGAAGTCCTGTCCCTTGCCCTGCCCGCCGAGAATCAGATGGATCGATCCGGGCGCGAACGCATCGAGCGCGACAAGCGTACTCGCGACGTTTGTGGCCTTGGAATCGTTGACGAACAGCACACCCTCGCTGCTTGCGAGCTCCTCCAAGCGATGAGGCACGCCCGCGAAATCGCGCAGCGCCGCCCGCACGCTTGCGGGATCGAGCCCGCGCGCCAAACACGCGGCGGCCGCGGCCATCGCGTTCTCCATGTTGTGGCGCCCGCGCAGGGACAGCTCGCTCGTTGGCAGCAGCGGCGCCCCCCGCCAGAGCAGGCTTCCGCTCTGCGCCGAGAGCTGCGCGTGTGGGCCTTCGCCGAAGTTCACGCGCCGTGCCGCACCGGGCAGACCCTCGGGCTGGAAATCCACGGGCACGACCGCCACGTCCTCGCGGCTCTGGCGCGCGAATATCTCGAGCTTCGCCGCAAGATAGGCCTCGAGTGTGCCGTGGCGGTCGAGGTGATCGGGGGCCACGTTCAGCAGCACCGCGGCCTGCGGAGCGAACTCGAGCGCGTCCTCCAGCTGAAAGGAGGACACCTCGCACACGATCGTCGCGTGCTCGTCAACCTGGCCGATGAACCCGCTGAGCGCTACGCCGACGTTGCCGGCCACAACCGCCGGCAGACCCGCTCGGCGATGGATGTGGCCGATCAGCTCGACGGTGGTCGTCTTGCCGTTCGTGCCGGTGACCGCGATGAATTCGTTTGGGAGCATCCGCCACGCCAGCTCGAGCTCGCCGAGTACGCACATACCGCGCGAGCGCGCCTGCACGATCACGGGAGCATCGGTGGGCACGCCGGGACTCTTCACAACGGTTCGCACCCGCTCGGGTAGCGCGACTCCCGGCTCGCCCACATGAAGCTCGACGCCGGCCCGCGAAAGCTCCTCCAGGCCGGTCGGAGTGCCGTCGTCCACACCGAGGACCTCCTCCCCCCTGGCTCGCAGCGCGAGCGCGGCGGCCATTCCCGAGCGCGCAAGACCCACGACCAGGTATGGACCGGGCGGAAGATCGGGCCTGGACTTCACCGCGCAGCCAATCCGCTCGCGCCCGGGGAGCGCGCGACCGCAACGCCGCGAGCACCCACGCCGCGAGCACCCATCAACCGAGGCTCTGCCGGTAGAGCGTGAAGCCGATCGCGCAGCAGATCGCCGCGACGATCCAGAAGCGCAGGATGATCTTCGTCTCAGACCAGCCCTGCAGCTCGAAGTGGTGGTGTATCGGCGCCATCAGGAAAACGCGCTTGCGGGTCATCTGGAAGGAGATCACCTGGATCGCGACCGATAGCGCCTCGATCACGAAGATGCCGCCGATCAGGATCAACAACACCTCGGTCTTGGTCATCACCGCGAGACCCGCGATCGCGCCGCCGATGCCGAGCGAGCCTGTGTCGCCCATAAAGATCGTTGCCGGGAAGGCGTTGAACCACAGAAAGCCAATACACGCCCCGACGAGCACGCCCGCGAGCATCGCCAGATCGGAGTCTTCGGCGATGAACGTGATGCCGACGTAGGTGAGCAGCACGATGGCCCCGCAGCCGGCCGCGAGGCCATCGAGGCCGTCGGTGAGATTGACAGCATTGGTCGTGCCCGCGACGACGAGATAAATGAGCACCGGATAGAAGACCCCAAGGTCGATCTGGTAGTCGACGAAGCGCAGTCGCAGCGTGCTCGCCAGGTGAGCCTCGTGGCTGGCGATGAACCACAGCCCGAGCGAGATCGCGATCGTGATGATCAGCTTCGTGCGTCCCCGCAGGCCGAGCGAGCGGCGCTTGATGAGCTTGACGTAGTCGTCGGCGAAGCCGAGTAGCGCGCAGGCGATCGCCGTGCAGAACACGCCCACCGAGCGCCATTCGAAGTTGGTCAGGATCAGGTAGGGGATCGCGACAGCGAAAAAGATGATGATCCCGCCCATCGTCGGCGTACCGGCCTTCTCGTGATGCCCCTGGGGCCCGTCCTCGCGGATGTGCTGGCCGAACTCGCGGTTGCGCAGGAACGCGATGAACTTCGGGCTCAAGAAGATGCAGATCAGCAGGGCGGCGGTGCCGCCGATCAGGATTCGGCCCATCAGCCGACCAGCGCGCCAAGCGCTTCGCGAGCAACGGCGACATCGTCAAAGGGGAGCTTCACGCCGTCGGCGAACTCCTGTCCCTGCTCGTGACCCTTGCCGGCGATCACGAGCACATCTCCCGGCTCGGCGAGGCCGACGGCGAACTCGATGGCCGCGCGTCTGTCGATCTCGACCGCGATCGGCGGGCCGCCCGATGGACGCTGCACCTCGCTGGCGCC
>DATNKN010000425.1:0-12074 GCA_035603375.1 Solirubrobacteraceae bacterium | reverse complement strand
AGAACCCGCAGCTCACGATCGAAGCCTCGGCGGATCCGATCGCCTACGGGCAGTCTGTGACGATCGGCGGCGTCGCGTCGGGGCTCGCGAGCACACCGGTCACGCTGTTCGAGCGCACGGCGAGCCAACACGGCTTCGCTCCGGTGGCGGAAGTCGCGACGAATGCCTCAGGTGGCTACACGTTCCCGGCGCAGTCCCCCGTTTACAACACCTTCTATGAGGTTAGGAGCGGGGCCAAATCCAGTGGCGAGAAGTCGGCCGTGCTGTTCGAGGGGGTCCACGACGTGCTAACGGCCGAAGTCTCCCCGACGACGGTCCAGGCCGGTCAACCGCTCACGTTCAAGGGCACTGTCTCTCCCGAACACGTCGGGCACATCATCTATCTGGAGCGCGAGAATGCATCCGGCAACGGCTTCCATGTTGTGCAGATCGCAAGCATCGGGGCCGGCTCGACATACACGATCGTGCACACTGTCTACGACGCCGGCACGAAGGTGTTCCGTGTGCGTATTCCCGGCGACGCGGAGAATGAGGGTGCGTTCAGCGCGCCGTTCACGATCCAGGTGACTCCCGCCCCAGCATCTTCGCTGATGCCGGAGGCGCCTGGCAACTCGTCGTCGCCCGCCGAAGGTCAGATCGAAGGTTCGGAAACGGAAAGGTCATTCCCCGAATAGGGTGCACTGTCGTAGCGCGCTTGTCGAAAATATCTGTGGCCGTCCCGCAAGGGGCGGCCACAGTGCGTTCTGGACGGTGTCTCGCGAGCCGAATCTGTGGGATCGCGCGCTGCGGCCGGGGACCGCGAGTGGTCAGCCGACCTCAACGATGTCCCCGATCTTCAGCAGCGGGTAGACGTGCGCCGCCGCTTCGATCGGCAGCTCCACGCAACCGTTGGACTGCGGGAAGCCGTAGGACGCGCGCGGGTACCCGTGCACCGCGTCGCCGCCGTTGAAGTAGTTGACCCAGGGAACATCTGGCACCGTGTATTTGGTGCCGTCGACGTCGGTGCCGGTCATCGTGGTGGATTCGAAGCGCGAGAAGATCGGGAAGATGCCCTGGGCGGTTTCGGCACCGGGCACGCCGGTGTTGGCTGGCGTGGAGAACACGGTGTGACCGTCGACGTGCACCTCCAGTGTCTCGGGCAGCGACTCGGTGACGGTCACCCACGTGTAGTGGTTGGGGTTGCGCCGGTCGTGCACGTCGGCGCTGAACAGCGCCTTCCAGGTCGCGCTATTGGGTTCTCCGGTCGGTTCGATTTCGTGTTCTGACTGGAATACCATCAGCGCGCCCTTGGTGGTCTCGTCGATTTCGTCTGGCACCAGCGCTGGGACGTCGCCGAAGCGCGGGCGCGACGTGCCCCTCGGGGGGTCGAACGCGTCTTGGGCGGCGAGTTGCGCGCGACTGCTCTGCGGCGCGCCGGGTACGGGCTCGTACGGCAGGTAGCCGAGTCGCTCAAGCGTTTGCTGCAGACCGAGAACCGAGGGGCAGGCGACGTTCAGCGGTACGTCGCGGCGCACGCCGAGCGGGGAGTGGCCGGTGGTCGTGGAGGACGCCCAGATCGTGAGTGTGTAGGTGGAGCACGGTTCGAGTCCCACTGTCGGCCTGAAGTACTCCGCGTCGCCGCGTCGGGTCCACGTGCCGGGTACCGCGGGGCTCAGCGCCGGCGTGGGAGAGAAGGCCGCGGGCACGCCCGAGAACCTGACTCGCAGCGGTGCGGTGCCGTCGGCGATGGTCCTGTCGGGTAGGGCGGTCAGGCGGGTGGCTGGGAGCATCCCGACCGTGTCCGACGCGCTTGTGGCGCGGAATTCGGGGCCGCCGAGGCCGGCGCCCACGCCCGCACAGATGAGGCCGACCGCGAGTATCGCGACCAGGCCGAGACGAATGGCGAGTCGGCTGCTACTCATCTTTCCCGTCCCTCCATGGAACCGATGGTCTACAGACAGACGACAGGATTCTACTACCCCCAAAACGTGTACCCCATACGGTTCGGACAGACGAACCGAATACTTGAGCCATGCCGCCGAGCCGACGGACGCTCCTCGGCGCGTGGCTTGCGCGAGCAGCGGTCGAACAAGGGAACCGCCGCGCCGGGTCGAACAGTCCGAGATGGAACTTTCGCTGCCGCTCCTGCGTCGTTCGGAGACCGACATGGTCTCCGGCGGTAGGGCGAGGCGAGGCGAGGCGACACGGCGTGCGGGACGGTCGCGGGGAGGAAGCTCGCGCGAAGCGACGTCTTCGGCGCGCCGGCTCCACGGGCGCGCGCTGTCGCTGGCCCGGCTTGCCGAGAACCGGCGTACGCTGCGTGCCATGCTGTGTGCGCTGCTTGCGGTGCCGTTGCTCGGTGGGGGATGGTTGTGGCTGCGCGACTCCTCGCTGGTGTCGGTTCGTCATGTGCAGATCGCCGGAGTGCAGGGAATCGACAGTGCCCAGATCCGCACGGCACTAGAGGACGCGGCCACGCGGATGACGACGCTTGACTTCAATCTCGCCGCGCTGCGCTCCGCGGTCGCCCAGTATCCGATCGTGGCCGGGTTGCACGTGCGTACCGGCTTTCCGCACACCGCGAGCATCGTCGTGACCGAGCGCCAGCCGGTTGCGGCGCTGCTGGACTCCGGGCAGCGCACGGCCGTGGCCGCCGACGGCACGGTGCTCGGAGCGGCGTACCTGTCGAGCTCGCTGCCCAACGTCGACGCGTCAGCGCAGCCGCTCGTGGGGGCGCGCCTGCGCGAATCGGCCGCGCTTGCCGCCGTCGGTGTGCTCGCTGCCGCCCCGGCATCGCTCGAGCGCTTCGTTATGCGTGCCTACGAGGGTCCCGAAGGGCTCACGGTCGCGATGCGTACCGGCCTGCTCGTGTATTTCGGCAATGCCACGCGCCCGCACGCCAAGTGGCTGTCGCTTGCGCGCGTGCTCGTCTCGTCGGGATCGGCGGGAGCTATCTACATCGACGTGCGCCTGCCCGAACGCCCGGCCGCCGGGTTCTCCTCCTCGCTGCCTGCCATCTCGTCTTCTTCAACATCCTCCTCCGCCTCTGCCGCCGCGGCGTCGGCCTCGGAGTGTGCGTCGGCATGTGCCGCCGGCGAAACTGCCGCGACGCTTGCCAGCCGTCTGGAAGCCTCGATCGGCGTGAGCTCTACCGCGGCTGCCGCTCCCTCCGAACAGTCGGGTACGGGCTCCGCCGGTGGCTCCGCTTCGGTGCCGGCCGAACCGTCTTCGAGCGGCACCGAAACCGGCTCGGCGTCGGCCGGCGGCGAATCCTCCGGCCCTTCGAGCGGGTCCGCAACCGGCGCGTCGGGGGCGCCGAGCGAAGCCGCCACGAGCCCCATTGCCGGAGGTTAGGGAAGACTCAACTTCTACTCGAGACTTAGCGTGGTTTGGAGCCAATTCTCGATGCAAACTCGAGGGTTGGCGGTTCTGCAACGAATGTTGCGAGAGTGAGGGTTGCCGTTGACAGGGCGAAGTTCCCTGCATAACTTGCGTATTCTGAAGGCTCGCTCCGCCACGCGGGGCAAACCTTAAACAACTACTTGAAGGCTCGGACATCATGGAGAGCGGCGGCAGTTACCTGGCGGTCATAAAGGTCGTGGGCGTTGGCGGAGGCGGCACCAACGCGGTCAGCCGCATGGTCGACGCGGGACTTCGCGGCGTGGAGTTCATCGCCGCCAACACCGACAACCAGGCGCTCGCGATGTGCGACGCCGACATCAAGCTGAACATCGGCCACGAGTCCACCAAGGGTCTCGGCGCCGGCGCCAACCCCGAGGTCGGCTTTGGCGCCGCGGCCGAGTCGCGCGACGACATCAAGGAGGCGCTGAAGGGCGCCGACATGGTGTTCGTCACCGCGGGCGAGGGCGGCGGCACCGGTACCGGGGCGGCGCCCGTGATCGCCGAGATCGCCAAGAACGAGATCGGCGCTCTCACGGTCGGCGTGGTCACGCGCCCGTTCGACTTCGAGGGCTCCCAGCGCGGGCGCCAGGCGGTCGAGGGGATCGAGCGGCTGCGCGAGGTCGTCGACACCTTGATCGTGATCCCCAACGAGAAGCTGCTCGCGGTCGTGGAGCGGCGCACCTCGATGCTCGACGCTTTCCGCGAGGCCGACAACGTCTTGCGTCAGGGCGTGCAGGGCATCACCGACCTGATCACGATTCCCGGCCTGATCAACCTCGACTTCGCCGACGTGCGCACGATCATGCACGACGCCGGCTCCGCGTTGATGGGAATCGGCACCGGCGGCGGCGAGGCGCGCTGCGCCGACGCTGCGCGCGCGGCGATCTCCTCGCCCTTGCTGGAAGAGTCCGTGGACGGCGCCACCGGCATCCTCTTGAACATCACCGGCGGCAAGGACCTTGGCCTGTTCGAGGTCAACGACGCCGCGGAGATCATCCAGAACGCTGCCGACCCCAATGCCAACATCATCTTCGGCGCCGTGATCGACGAGGCGATGGGCGACGAGGTGCGCGTGACCGTGATCGGCACCGGCTTCGACCACCGGCCCGGACGGGCGGTGCGCGGGGATCGCAAGCGCCGCGAGGGCGGACGGCCGGATCGTGGCCCGCGCATCGACGACCGTCAGCGCTCCTCGCTTGAGATTTCCGACGACGACATCGACGTTCCGCCGTTCTTGCGTTGAAGTAGGCATTCGGGCTCACGCGGCTTTTGAAGCCGCGTTCCGGGACGGCGCATGCGCCGTCCCGCCGGACCGTGCATGCACGGTCCGGATGAAGTCGCGCATGCGCGACTTCGCAGGAACGCACATGTGCGTTCCTTGACGCGCCGCATGCGGCGCGTCAACCGCCGGGCACATGTGTCCGGCGGCGACCCGTCACATGTGACGGGTCGAACGCAGGCTCAAGTAAGCGCATGTGCCGTCCGCGCTCGCGTCGATAGTCTGCGCGCGTGCGCCGCACCCCTCTCTATGACCGCCACGTCGCGGCCGGCGCGAAGATTGTCGACTTCGCCGGCTGGGAGATGCCCGTCCAGTACCCCGACGGCGTGCGCGCCGAGCATATGGCCGTGCGCGAGCGCTGCGGCATTTTCGACGTCTCGCACATGGGCGAGATCGAAACATCCGGCCCCCAGGCCGAGGTGTTCTTGCAGCGACTGCTCTCAAACGACGTCGCGAAGATTTCCGTCGGCGGAGCGCAGTACAGCTTGCTCTGCAACGAGACAGGTGGCGTGCTCGATGACCTCTTCACCTACCGCCTGGAGGCCGACCGCTACCTCACGGTCACCAACGCCTCCAACCACGAGCATGACCTTGATTGGTTTCACTCTCATACCGGCGACTTCGACGTCGAGCTGCACGACCGCGTCGAGGATTACGCGATGCTCGCTGTGCAGGGACCGCTTGCGCGCGAGATCGTGCAGGCCATCTCCGATGCCCCTCTGCCGGGGCGCATGACCGCCGCCACGCGTCGGCTCACTGGCGCGGAGGTGCTCGTGTGCGGTACGGGCTACACCGGCGAGGATGGGGTGGAGCTGCTGGTAGACCCCACGCACGCCCCGGTTCTCTGGGACGAGCTGGTGCACCGTGGCGCGGTGCCCTGTGGGCTTGCCGCGCGCGACACGCTGCGCCTTGAGGCCTGCTTTCACCTGTACGGCAACGATCTGAGTGTCGATCGCAACCCGATCGAAGCCGGCCTCGGCTGGTGCTGCCGTGAGGACACCGGCTTCGTCGGCGCGGATGCGGTCGCGAAGGTGCGTGCCGCCGGCCCACCCGAGCGACTTGTTGCGTTCATGCTCGACGGTCCAGGCATCGCCCGCCAGGGCAATCCGATCGTCGGCGGTGGCATCGTCACCAGCGGCACGCTCTCACCCTGCCTGGGCGCTGGCATCGGCATGGCCTACGTGCCAGCCGGGCGTGTGCCCGTCGGCACGCCGCTTGAGATCGACGTGCGCGGGCGTGTGCGCAAGGCCACGGTTCACACAAAGCCGTTTGTTGCGAAGAGCGCGTGAAGGGCCGCCGTCGCACCCGATGAATATCTTTTGCCTTCAACCGCAACATCGAGACGAGGAGCCGTGCCGATGGCCGAGGTGAGCTATCCAGACGATCTGCTGTACCACCCCGAACACGACTGGGCGCGGATCGACGCCGAAGACCCCGACGTCGCCATGCTCGGCATCACCTGGTTCGCTCAGGACGCGCTTGGCGAGGTCGTGTTCTTCGAGGCGCCCTCACCAGGCACGATTGTCCACAAGGACGAGCCCTACGCCGAGGTCGAGTCCGTCAAGGCGGTCTCCGATGTGGTCGCGCCGCTGTCTGGAGAGATTGTCGAGGTCAACGAGAAGCTCGCCGACAGTCCCGATGCGATCAACGAGGATCCCTACGGCGAGGGCTGGCTGGTGAAGGTGCGCATGTCCGATCCGACCGAGCGCGAAGCGCTGCTCGACGCCGACGCCTACAGCGCGACCCTCGGCTAGCGGAGCCGTCGCGCCAAGCGGCTAGGCTCAGGGCACTTGACTCAGTACACCTCAGTCACCGACAGCGATCTCGCCGCGATGCTGGCGGCGATCGGGGTCTCCTCCGTGCAGGAGATCTTCGACCGCCAGATCCCGCGGGAGGTGCGCCTCGATCGTCCGCTCGATCTGCCCGACGGCCAGAGCGAGCAGGACGTCTACGAGCACCTGCGCGCGCTCGCCGCCCGCAACGTCAGCGCCGAGGACGAGCTGTGCTTCCTGGGCGCGGGGATGTACGACCACTACGTGCCCGCAATCGTGGACATGCTGATGGAGCGCTCGGAGTTCCTCACCCCCTACACGCCATACCAACCCGAGATTTCCCAGGGCGGCCTGCAGGTGATGTTCGAGTACCAGACCGCGATCTGCGAGCTGACCGCGCTACCCGTGTCCAATGCCTCGGTGTATGAGGGGCCGAGCGCGGTTGCCTCCGCCGGCTATCTGGCCAAGCTCCACAACAATCGCTCGCGTTTCGTCGTCTCCGCCGGGCTGCACCCCCACACGCTGGCCACGCTGCGCACCTACGCGCACGGGTACGGCATTGAGGTGGTCGAGGTTCCACTCTCTGGCGGTGTCACCGACCCCGAGGCGTGGGCCGAGGCGATTGATGAGAACACCAGCGCCGCGATCTTCGCTCAGCCCAACTTCTACGGCGCTGTCGAGGACGCCGCCGCCTTGTCCGCTGCCGCGAAGGCAGCAGGCGGAGAGCAGTTGGTCACCATCGCCCAGGTCGATCCGATCGCGCTCGGCGTGCTCGCCCCGCCTGGTGAATGTGGCGTGGATGTGGCTGTGGGGGAGGGCCAGTCGCTCGGCAATCGCCTCGATTTCGGCGGCCCCTCGTTTGGCTTCTTCGCCGCGCGCGAGTCCTACCTGCGCAGGATGCCCGGGCGCATCGCGGGGGAGACCACCGATGTGGACGGTCGCCGTGGCTTCGTGCTCACCCTGCAAACCCGCGAGCAGCACATTCGCCGCGAGAAGGCCACCTCCAATATCTGCACCTCCCAAGCGCTCAACGCGCTTGCCGGCGTCGTCTACCTGTCGTGGCTTGGACGGCAGGGCTTTGTCGAGCTGGGCGAGCTGCTGCTGAGGCGCACCAACTACGCGCGCGAGACGCTGTGCTCGCTCGACGGCGTAGCTGCGCTTCACTCCCAGCCCGTCGTGCGCGAGTTTGCCGTGCGTCTCGACGCGGACGTCGCCGCGGTGCGCCGTCGTTGCGCCGCCGCGGGCGTCAATCCCGGCGCGGACCTGCACGCGCTCACAGGTCGCGATGAGGACCGAGGGGGCCTGCTCGTCGCGATCACCGAGCGGCGCTCGCGCGCCGACATCGACCAGCTGGTGGAAGTCCTTGGGCAGGCCGTCGCGGCTGAGCGGCGTGGCGGCGAGTCCGGGCGCCGGGTCGAGGTGGGAGCGAGCGCATGAGCGCGACGAGCAAAGCGCGACTGGTGTCACGGGCATGAGCGCTGAAACCAAGCAAAGGCCGCCCACTCACAGCACCGACACGGCGCTGCAGCGCGAGCCGGCGCTCACGATCTTCCAGCGCGGCGCCCCCGGCCGGCGTGCCTTCCAGTGCCCTGAGCTGGACGTGCCCGACGTGCCGCTCCAGGATCTGCTGCCCGTCCACCTGCGCCGCTCCGAGCCCCCGCGCTTGCCCGAGGTGTCCGAGCCCGAGATCGTGCGCCACTACGTACGTCTATCGAAGCGCAACTTCGACCTCGACTCGGGCTTCTACCCGCTTGGCTCGTGCACGATGAAGCACAACCCGCGCCTGCACGAGCGCGTGGCGGCGCTGCCCGGTCATGCGCGCCTGCATCCGCTACAGGACCCCGAGCGCGCACAGGGAGCGCTCGAGCTGATGTGGAACCTGGAGCGAGCGCTCTCGGAGGTTTCCGGCCTGCCACATGTCTGCCTGCAGCCCTCTGCCGGCTCCCACGGCGAGTTGGCGGGAGTGCTGCTCACGCGCGCCTACCACGAGGCACGCGGGGAGACGCGCCACAAGGTGCTCACGCCCGACACGGCTCACGGCACCAACCCAGCGACGGTCACGATGGCGGGCTTCGAGGTCGTGAAGATCGCCACCAACCCTGACGGCGGCGTAGACCTCGACGACCTACGCGTCAAGGCCGACACGGATGTGGCCTGCCTGATGCTCACCAACCCCAACACGCTCGGGCTGTTCGACTCGAACATTCAGGAGATCGCGCGGATCGTGCACGAGGTGGGGGCCACGCTCTACTACGACGGCGCCAACCTCAACGCGGTCATGGGTCTCTCACGACCCGGGGACATGGGCTTTGACATCGTGCATTTCAACCTGCACAAGTCCTTCACACAGCCGCATGGGGGCGGAGGACCGGGCTCCGGGCCGATCGCGGTGTCCGACCGGATCGAGCCGTTTTTGCCAGTGCCACGGATCGTGCGCAACGAGGGATCCAACGACGACGGCCCGCGGTTCGATCTGGTCGAGGACTGGCCCGGCGCCAAATCGATCGGCCGCCTGCGTGGCTTCCAGGGCAACTACGGCTGCTTCGTGCGCTCCTACGCCTACATCCGCTCGCTCGGCGCGCCCGGTCTGAAGGACGCCTCCGAGACGGCTGTGCTCAACGCCAACTACCTGCTCGCGCGCCTGCGCCAACTTGGGGTGAGCGAGCACTTGCCGCTGGCCTACGGTGAGCTATGTCTGCACGAGTTCGTGCTCTCCGGTGGCCCGATGAAGCGCAACCTGAAGATCAAGACGCTCGACCTCGCCAAGAGACTGCTCGACTACGGCTACCACCCACCGACCGTCTACTTCCCGCTGCTGGTCGAGGAGGCCTTGATGGTGGAGCCCACCGAGACAGAGACCAAGGAGACACTCGACAGCTTCGCCGAGGCACTCGCCGAGCTGTTGCACGAGGCGGCGGAGGACCCTGAGATCGCCCAGAACGCGCCTTACACCACTCCTGTGCGCCGTTTGGACGAGGTTGGCGCGGCGAAGCATCCGGTTATCCGGCAGTCTCTCTAGCGTGCGCATCTTCTCCGGCATCCAGCCCACCGGCACAAAGCACCTCGGTAACTACATCGGCGCGATCCGCCAGTACGTCGCCGGTCAGGATCGCGGCGAGGCGCTGTATTGCATCGTCGACCTGCACGCGATCACCGTCGCCTATGAGCCCGCGGAGCTGCGCCGCAGCCTGTATGACCTCACGGCACTACTGCTCGCCTCAGGCCTCGACTCGGCACGCTGCATCCTGTTTCGCCAGGGCGACGTGCCCGAGCACAGCGAGCTGTGCTGGCTTTTGTGTTCGGTGACCGAGCTGGGTCGTCTGCAGCGCATGCACCAGTTCCGCGACAAGTCGGTCCAGCAGCGCGAGCTGGTGTCGGCCGGCCTGCTCGTCTACCCCGTGTTGCAGGCCGCCGACGTGCTCGCCTACCGAGCGCACGAGGTGCCCGTTGGCGAGGACCAGCGCGAGCATCTGGAGCTAATGCGCGACGTGGCGCGGCGCTTCAACTCCCGCTTTGGCGCTGGCAAAGACGTGCTGGTGGTGCCTGAGCACCGCATCCCCGAGGTCGGCGCGCGCATCATGGACCTGCAGGATCCGACGCGCAAGATGTCCACGACTGGCGGCTCGGAACAGGGCACGGTGTACGTGCTCGACGAGCCTGCCGCGATTCTCAAGAAGTTCAAGTCGGCCGTGACCGACTCCGGCCGAGAGATCGAACGTTCGCCCGAGAAGCCCGGAGTATCCAACCTGATCGAAATCCTCGCGGTCGCACGCGAGCAGACGCCCGAGCAGGTGGAAGCGGACATGCGCGATGCACGCGGCTACGGCGATCTGAAGACGGCGGTGGCCGAGGCGGTCATAGAGATGCTAACGCCTGTGCGCGAGCGCTACGTGCAGCTGCGCGCTGACGAGCCGGCCTTGGAGGCGGTGCTCGCCGACGGCGCCTCCAGAGCACACACAATCGCCGCCGACACGCTTGTCGACGTACGCGAGTGTATGGGCGTCGGTCCGTCACGCGCCGCCCAATGAGCCCGCGAAAGCTTCGGTTTGCAGGACATCTTCTCTTGCGGGTTGCGTACCCGTCAACGTCGTCGGGGTCGCACGGTACGGTAGCTCGGTGACGCTTCCCGCGCTCGACCTCGACCTGGAGATATTCAGCGGCCCGTTCGACCTGCTGTTGGCGCTGATTCTGCGCGAGGAGGTGGATCTGCTCGACCTGGAGCTGGCGGATGTGGTGCTCGCCTATCTCGACCATTTGGAGGGGCGCGGCGAGCTGGACCTGGAGACCGCCACTGAATTCATCGTGCTGATCGCGGCGCTGCTCGAATTGAAGTCGCGCCTGATGCTCGCCGAGGATGGCGAGGAGCTGCTCGACATCGAGCCCGGCGAGGCCGCCGAGGAGCTGCTGGAGAGGATGCTGCAGGCGCGCCGCTACCGCTCGGCCTCGACGCACCTGCAGGAGCTGTTCAAGCGTGAGCAGGGAGTGCGCTTCCGCAGCGCGGCGCTGCCCGCCCACTTGCGCAAGTCGGTGCCCGAGCCGACCGACGGCTCCCAGGATGCGGCGGTGCTGGGCCAGGCGATCGGGCGTCTGCTGCGAATGCCGCCCACGATCAATCTGCGCCATATCTCGATTCAGCGCGTCACCGTCGCCGAGCGCTTGGACCATCTGCGCGGATTGCTCAGGCGCGGACGCTTCTCCTTCGACGAGGCGGTGCGAGGCGAGGATCGCATGACGGTTGCCGTGACCGTGTTTGCGCTACTCGAGCTGTACAAGCACGGCGAAGCGTGGTGGGAGCAGGAGGACAGCTTCGGCGAGATAGCGGTCCATGCCGTCGCCGCCGCAGAGCCGCGACACGCCCAGGTCGGATGACCGATACCGCTGAGGGCGCCTCCGATGATGGAGGATTCCCGATGGCGAGGGTCGATCAGCCAGGCGAGCCGGGGCAAGAGCAACCGGCGCTTGAGGATCGGCCGCTGTCTGCCGATCAAGATGACGTGCTTGCCACCGACGTCGAGTCAGATCAGACGGACGCTCTGGCCGAGGGCGCTGAGCCCGAGCAGGACGCGCCAGGCGCAGACAGCTCTGTAGCCAGCGCGCTCGACATCGAGGGATTGCCTGAGCCCGAGCCCCAAATCGTCCGTACCGTCGAGGCGCTACTGTTCCTCGCGCCCGACCCGCTGAGCCCGCAAGAGCTGGCGGAAGCAGCCCAGGTTGAGGAGCTGGCCGCGATCGCGGCGCTTGCGGAGCTTGCCGAACGCTACGCGCCGGGTCGCAGCGGCATCAACCTGCGCGAGCTGGGCGGCGGGTTCACGTTCGCGAGCGATCCCGAGACGGAGGACGCCGCCAGGCGCCTGTTCAGCCGTCCGCGCGCACCCACGCTGACGCCGGCACAAGCGGAGACACTCGCGATCGTCGCCTATCTGCAGCCGGTGTCGCGCCCAGAGATAACCCGAATTCGCGGCGTGAGCGCCGACTCGGCCGCCTCAACGCTGCTCGAGCGTGGGCTCCTGGAGGAGTCAGGCCGCTCGCAGTTCGGCGCGGTGATGTACCGCACCACCACCCAGTTTCTGAAGCTGTTCGGGCTCAAGAGCATCGATGAGCTGCCCGACGTGGCCCAGTGGGACCCCACGCCCGAGGAGCAG
>DATNKN010000422.1:0-8493 GCA_035603375.1 Solirubrobacteraceae bacterium | reverse complement strand
TTCGCGAGGCAGTCGCCGCCGCTTCCTGAGGGAGTCGTGGCCGGGCCGCCCACGGTGCGTTAGACGCGTGCGTACGCTAGTTGTCTCAGACCTGCATCTCGGTGCCGGCTCCGGCGCGGATGTCCTGCGACGTCCGGGCCCGCGCGCGGCGCTCCTCGAGGCACTGGCCGACGTCGATCGGCTCGTCCTGCTCGGCGACGTGCTGGAGCTGCGACACGGCCCGCGCCGCGACGCGCTCGCCGTCGCGCGGCCGTTCTTCGAAGAGCTTGGGAAGGTGTTTGCCGGACGCGAGATCGTCGTGGTTGCCGGCAACCACGACCACGCGCTGGTGGAGACGTGGTCGCGCCGCCGCGACGAAGCGGCCGATCATGAGCCGCTCGGCTTGGAGCAGCGCTTTCCCGCGGAGGATGCCTCCTCGATGCTTGCCTCGCTTGAATCGTGGGCAAGGCCGGCGCGTCTCAGCACCGCCTATCCCGGGCTGTGGCTACGTCCGGACGTTTACGCGACGCACGGCCACTACCTCGACTGTCACCTGACCGTGCCCACGATGGAGCGGCTCGGGATCGGAATGACCGCGCGGGTGCAGGGCCGGCCCGCGGACGCGTTCGATGCCGTCGGCGACTATGAGGCCGTGACCGCGCCGGTGTTCGCGTGGATAGATGCGGTCGCGCGCCAGGCACCCACTGGGTCCACGCTCAACGGGCAGACGACCGTCCGCGCATGGCGTGCGCTGGCCGGCAAGGGCGCGGGGAAGGGAATGGGCAGCAACGGCTTCGACCTGCGCACGCGTGCGCTTGTCGGCGCTTTCCCGTTCGCCATCGCAGCCCTGAACCGAGCGGGGATCGGCTCGTTCCACGCCGACATCTCCACTGCCGAGCTGCGGCGGGCAGGGTTGCGGGCGATGGGCGAGGTAGCAGCGCGGCTCGGGCTCGACGACGCGCATGTGATCTTCGGGCACACCCACCGTGCGGGGCCCTTGCCGGGGGATGCGCCGGCGGAGTGGCGTGGCCCGGGCGGAGCGCGTCTGCTCAACGCCGGCTGCTGGACCTACGACTCGTATTTCGTCAGCGACACGCCGGGGGAGAGCCCGTATTGGCCCGGTGGCGCGGTGTTGGTCGAGGACGACGGCCCGCCGGTTTTGCGGCGGTTGCTGGACAGCCACGCCAGCGCCGAGCTGCTCGCCTAGAGGAGGCTCTCGCGCAAGCCAGGCGATTGTCCCAGCGAGCGCAGCGCCCGCGAGAGGCGTGTGCGCACGACCTGGTTTGAGACGCCGAGGCGTGCAGCTATCTCCTCGTACTCCAGTTCCCGCAAGATGCGCAGGTCGATCACCTCTCGCTGCGCTGGCTGCAGGTCGTTCAGGGCTGCTTCGAGCGGGCCCCGCGCCGCTTCGGCGGCAAACAACTCCTCGATGCGTGGGAGTTCGCCCTCCGAGGCATAGGGCAAAGATCGTCCCAAGCGCCCGCTGGCCGTGTTTCTCACCGCGCGCGAGCGCCAGTGGGCGCCAAGCTCGTTGCGGGCGATGCTCCACAGCCAGCCGGCGGCCTCCCCGTCGCTTGCGCCCCTGAAGTCCGCTCGCTTTTCAAACGCCTTGGCAAACGTCTCGGCCGTCAACTCCAGCGACTCCTGGCCGTCCCACGTGCGGTGGGCAAAGAAGCGCAGGATCTTCTCCGACATGTGGTCGTAGAACTCCGCAAACGCCGGAGGGTCTTCGCGCGAGCGGATCAGAGACGACCCCATGCCACGCCGCGAACGGGGCCCGTCGTGGAATCTGCGCGGCGCTCGCCGAGCCCCTAGTCCCGAGCGCTCGGCCGAAGGAAAGTAGGGCGAGCTTGTCACAGACCGCGCCTTTCTACATCTATCCGATCATAAATATGAAGATAAGTAGACAGGTAACCCCTGAGAATCCGCAGCCGCCCGCCAGGCTCCATCGCCCGGTGCGTCTGCGCAGTGGCTCGCATTCGCGCGAAGCCGCGCGGGATCCCGTGCGGCTGATGATCCTCGCTGACGACGAAGCGCTGATCGACGCCGTCAGCGCTCGTGCACAGAAGCGAGGCTGGGAGAGTCACGTGCTCTCCGGCGCGACCACTCGGCGGATGCTCGCCCGTCTGAGAATCGACGTTCTGCTGATCGATCCGGGCGCCATCGAGTTCGATCCGTGGGGATGGCTCGCGCGGGTGGCCACCGGGCTGCCCGGCCTTGCGCTGGTGGCGATCTCCGGTCCCTCGACGGTCGGCGAGCGTATAAGTGCGCTGCGCTTGGGAGTCGATGACTGGCTGGAGAAGCCCGCTCATCCCGACGAGCTGATCGAGCGGATCGCCGGTGCGGTGCGCCGTCGCCGACACGCCGAGCCTCCGCTGTCGGCCGATGCGCTGGCCGCCGGCGAGCTGAAGATCGACACCGCCCAGCGCACGGTCAGCGCTGGAGAAGCGAGCGCGAGCCTCACCCCTCGTGAGCTGGGCGTGCTGCAGGCGCTGATGGTCAACCAGGGGTTGGTGGTCGAGCGCGAGAGCGTGTACGTTCAAGTGTGGGGCTACACGATGGTGCGTGGCGATCGCTCTGTGGACGTGCACGTTCGCAGACTGCGCGCCAAGCTGCGCACTATCTCCCCCGAATGGGTCTACATCCACACGCAGTTTCGGATCGGCTACCGGTTTCAGCCGGAGCGTATGGACCTGTAGCGGTTTCGGCCCGGGCGCGGGATCGTCTGCCGGTTTCAGCCAGGGCACGGGATCCCCTGGCGGATGGCCGCCGTTGCTCACGCCGCGATCCGGTCGGCATCGGCGATGGCGAAGTCCTTCGCAATCAAGCCATCGTCGACCAGGTTGCGCTCTGCCTCGAAGCGATAGCCCGCTCCGACGTGGGTGTGCAGATAGTTCCAATCCGGAGACAGTCGTCTCAGCTTGAGTCGGATACGGCTGACGAAGATGTCAATCGAACGATCCCCATTCGGGGTGTCCGAGCCCCACACGCCCGCATAGATCTCCTCGCGTGAGAGCACGTCGCCTGAGTTTTCGACCAGCAGCGCAAAAACTTCGAACTCGCGAGTGGTCATACCGGCTCCTCGACCACCCGCGATCGCGTCGTAGCGAGTGAGGTCTATGTGCATGTCGCCGCTGTATATCGGCGGCCGTGCGGCCGCCCGCTGGCCACGTCTTGCCCGCATGATCGCCTGCACGCGCGCCAGCACCTCGTGGGGATCGCAGGCCCTGTCGATCCACCCGTCGAGACCGGCCTGTAGACCCCGCACGCGCTGTGTCACCGTGGAGGTTTCCGCATAGGCGACGATCGCCATCTCCGGCAGCTCCATCGCCTGGAGCGAAAGCCACGCGACATCGGTTCCGATCGTGTCGATGTCCACGAGCAGCAGGTCGAGGCGCATCTCCGCGAGCGTCTCTGCACGCGGCGGTTCGGAGAGCTTGGTGAGCCGCCAGTCCAGCGTGCGGGCGGGGATGTTCAGTAGATTGCCAAAGCCGCGATCGGAGTCGAGCACCGCCAGGTGGAGCGGCGGCAAGCTCAACCGCGTGGAGGCGGCATCCTCGCTGGGCTGGGGGCGTCCAAATGGGTCGGATACGCGAGCCGCACGCTTCGGGGGTTGGAGGGTCGCGAGTGATGAGTTTGGGGACATTGGCCGGGCGTCGAGTTGGTTGGACTCTGCATTGGCCGGATAGACAATACACAAAATCCGATCAATGTTCACTAGTTTGGTGGCGTTTATCGGGAAGCGTGTAACTTCGGCGTGAAAGTTCGCGTTTCGCGGGAGGAAAGTTCGTCGGGTTGAGGTCCGCATCGCGGTCATCTACCAACATGCGGTAACTCCGGCGTGAAACTGTTGGCCTTAGGGGCCGGCAAACCTATGATTCGCACGACTATGCGCTTGCTTGCCGCGTACGGCGCAATCCTGCTGCTGTGCGCCTTGGCGGTCGCTATAGCTCCTCAGGCGGCGGACGCGGCGATCGCCCCGGCCTCGGTTCTGGATGGCCCCAACTCCAGCGTCCTCGAAGTGGACGGGGCCGCGCTTGCCTCCGACGGGACCGGAGGAGTGGTGTTCCGCGCGCTGCAGGGCGGCGAGCCGCATGTGTTCGTGTCGCGCTTTCTGAACGGTAGCTGGCAGGCGCCGCGCCAGGTGGACATCGGGCAGGCCGGGCCCGCCACCTCGCCGACGATCGCGGCGGCCGATGGGGGTGAGCTGCTGGTCGTGTGGGTCCAGCCGTGGGCGTGGATCTCCTCCAGCCCCGGCGCGGCCGCGACCCTGCACTACGAGCTGATGTCAGCGGTGCTCCAGCCGGGCGCATCGAGCTTCGGTCAGATCGAGCGGATCGCCGACGTCGGCGACGGCACGGCGGCATATCCCTCGCTGGCAATGGCGGCGAATGGGTCGGCCTATGTCGCCTACCGCGTCGTGACCAACCCGCTGGCAGCCGACACCAGCCTGCCGATCCAGCCGATGCGCCCGGGCGACGAGCTAGTCAACGTGCGCGTGTCCCGCTTCAACGGTCTCACATGGTCGGAAGTCGGAGTCATGAACCGCTCGCCCGGGCAGGTCACGATGCGCAAGCCCAGCGCCAACAACGCACCGGTGGTCGCCGTCAACGACCGTGGCCAGGCGCTTGTCGTGTGGCAGGAGCCGGAAATCAGCGGCGTCGCGCGGATCTGGGCGCGGCGCCTGTTCGGCTCCAGCAAGGGCAACGTGCTGGCCGTCAGCCCAACCACGATCGATGGCAAACCAGTCGATGTCGATGCCGACGCTCCCGCGGTCGCGCTCAGTCCCTACGGTCAGGCCGAGGTCGCTTTCAGGCTGGCCGGCGGTGCCGGCTCCCCGCTGGGCTCGTCCGCGATCATGCTCAACACGCTGCCGATGCCCGTCACCGAAGAGGTCAGCTCCTTCACGGGCCCCACGGTGCTCGACTCCGCCACGGGCATCGGGCCGCCGAGCGTGGCCGTGGAATCGCACAACAAGTACCGCGTCGCCTACACGGCCGCGGGCGCCACGCGTCTGGTCTCGGGTACCGAAAACGGCAGCGGTTCGCCGACTGTGCTTGGCGGAGCCAGTGCCGAACCGGCATTCACGGCGATCGATCCCGAAGGCGGCGGGACGACGGTGTGGCAGAGCACCAACTCCGCCGGGTTGCCCGTCGTGCAGGCACGCGAGGACTTTTCCGGCGGCTCCTGGCAGGGCGGATACCTGAGCGCCCCGCTGAGCGGCCCGGTCAGCGATCTGGTGAGCGGCGAATCGGGTCTCGGGGATGCCTTGATCGCTTTCCGTCAAGGCCCACCGGGCGCCTCGCAGGTGATGGCGGGCTTTGCGCAAACCCCGCCTGAGAGCTTCCAGGTGACCACGCCCAGCGAATGGGTGAGCGCAAGCAAAGCCACGATCAGCTGGGAAGAAGCCCCCGATGCCATCGGGCCGGTCAGCTACTCGGTGCTCGTCGACGGTCGTGTCGTGGTCAGTGGCCTGAGCGGTCTCTCCACGAGGCTCGATCCGTACGAGCTGGGGGATGGCAAGCGGCGCATTCAGGTACTCGCCAGGGACGAGTTCGGCCAGCAGACGATGAGCGGGCCTGCGGCGTTGGATGTCGAGAGCAACCCGCCGCAGGTCTCCGTCAAGCGTCTTGGCGGCGACCGCGTGAAGGTGCGTGTCTATGACGATCCCGCCGGGATCAGGGCGGGCAAGACGCTTGTGGATTTCGGCGATGGCACGACCGTGACCGGGCGCGACACCATGGTGCACGCCTACCGGGGCGCGGGCCTCTACACAATCGTGGTGCACGCCGTCGATAAGGTCGGCAATGCGCGCGACGCGCACGTCCGGGTGCAGATCGGATGAGGCGCATTACGGTCGTGGGTGCGAGGAGGGACGTCGGCAGCGCTTGTGCGGTGAGGAATGGCAGGCTCGCTGGCGCGGCAAGGAATGTGGGCATCGCTGACGCGACGAGTCGTGTCCGGGTCGCGTTCCTCTTCGGGGTGCTCCTAGCCGTCCTTGCCATACCGAGTGGAAGTGCCTGGGCGCTCTACACACCCGACACGCTCGTCTCCTATTCCGGCACCACGCAGGCCGAAGGCGCGGGTGCTCCCGCGATCTCAGCCGACGGTCGCTACGTCGTGTTCTCCGCTTCCTTCGACGGCGTGAGCGGCGTGTGGCGCAAGGAACTTGGTGGAGAAGAAACGCTGGCGCTGGTCGCCGGCACAGATGGCGAAGACTCCGCGTTCAGCGCTCCGGACGCGGGCGCGCCGTCGATCAGCGGAGAAGGGCGCTACGTGAGCTTCACGACGACCAAGGCGCTCGATCCGGCCGAGGATCCCGGCAAAGGTTGTTCGAGCGTGTATGTGCGCGACATGCAGGTACCAATCGGCCAGCCCGGCGCCTACACGCTTGCCTCCGCGCTGGGCGGCAGCGGCGAGGGGATCGTCTACGCCGGCAGCAGCGCCTCCGGCGACTCCTGCCCGGGCGGCGGTTCGGCCGCGGCCGGACGGGTCGCACTCAGCGAAAACGGGCGCGAGGTCGCCTTCACCGTGATCGGGCAGTCCGATCTGACGACCGGCGTCGGTGGTGCCGTGGACACGCCCCCCGCGCAGGTTGCCGTGCGCAACATCGACACCGAAACCACGACGCTTGTCAGCCAGACGATGAGCTCGCTCGGCTCCGCACCCCAGCCGGTGCCCGAAGGTGCTGCGTTCAGCGACGAAGCGGCGCTCAGCCCGATCGGCGCGAGCAGCGCCGCGATCAGCGCCGAAGGTAACGCCGTTGCCTGGTTGGGGGTTGAGGTGCCCTCGCAGGCGTCTGCCTCCGACGTCTCGACGACGGAAGGCGGCGACGCGCCATACCGCTATCCAGACGAGTACGCCGAGCCGCTATGGCGTGACATCGCCGACGGACCGGACGCTCCAACCAGACGGGTCACCGGCGGCGACGATCCGCTGTGCGGCTGTGCAGGCCCATTGGCGACGCACTTCGACCCTGGTCTGCAGACTCCTGGCGAAGACGTCGGCCCCGAGTTCGGCACCTACATAGCGATCAACTCCAGCAACCTCGGCAACGTCCAGAGTTTCTACGAAAACATCACTCCACAGTTGAGCGCCGATGGGCAGAAGGTCGCGTTCCTCTCCACAGCGCCCGACACGGGCGAGGAACCGATCGTCCCGGGCAAGAACTACGTACTGACGACGAATGCGTTCGTCGCGAACATGGCCTCGGGTCTCAGCCGCGGCCAGGCGCTCACGCGACTCACCGGGTGGGCCAGCAACAACTTCAACGACTTCGCCTCGACCGGTCCGATCGAAAACATCGCGATCTCCCCGGACGGAACACGCGTCGCCTTCAGTACCGAGCGGATCGACTTCCCGCTCAGCCCCCCCGCGCTGATAACCCCCGCCCTCGGCCAGGTTGGCGCACGTCAGCTGTACGTTGCCAATCTCACGGCAGGCAGTCTCTCACTGGTCAGCTACGGCTACAACGGCGAACCGGCAAACGAAAGCATCGCGACCCCGTCGTTCAGCGCCGGCGGTGGGCCATTGGCGTTCGCTTCAAGCGCCACGAACCTCGTCTATGGCGCCTACGGCGGGGATGTCTTCGTGACGAGCGAAATAGCTACGCCAGCGGTCGCGGGCGTGCAGCAGATCGGCGCTCTCCCGGCGATTCCGCCCGTGGCACCGCGCCGCGAGTTGCTGGCCAGCGCACGACCGGGCCCCCACGGCAGTGTGCTGGTGTACGTCAGCGTCCCCGGAGCGGGAACGCTGACGGCCAGCGCCAAGGCCGAGGTGCGGGTGAGTGTGGCGAGCACCGCGAAGGAAAAGCGCGCGGGCAAGAGCAAGCGCACGATCCTCGGCTCGCGTGTTGTGGCGAGCGCCAAGGTCATCGCCACCCATGAGGGCACGTTCGAGCTGAAGCTGACGAGCGCCCGTGCTTACCAGACGCTCGTGGAGGGCCACAATGGGCTCTACGCCACGGTCGACTTGAGCTTCGCGGCCGCCGGAGAGGCGTCGCTCCAGAGCACCGTGCAGGCCACCTTCCACGGCACACCGGCGAAGCCCGCCAAGAAAGTCGGGAAAGCCAAGGCGAACAAGGCGGCCGAGACAGCCAAGAGGAGCGCAGAGCTGGGCGGGGGCACAAAAGGGAGCAGCACAAAAGGTGGGAGCGGTTCATGAACCGTGGTTCGTGGGCACAATCGACGTGGACGCTCCCCGTGGCGTTGGCACTGCTGCTCGCGTTGGCGCTGCTGCTCGCACCGATGTCGCCCTCCGCGCGCGCCAGCGACGAGGGCGCCACCTGGCAGTCCGCGCCGGCCGAAGCCCCACCGCCTCCGCCGGGGGCACAACCCTCGCCATTTCCGACCGCGCTCGGAGATGTCGGCGACATCTCGTTCTGGGCGCCGAATCGTGGGCTACTCATCACCGCCGGCAACGAATTCGTGCCGGCCGGGTTGTACGCGTACGACGGGGTCAGCTGGCACCAGCTCTCGACGGTGTGCGGCGCCACCGGCGGGCGTATCGCGTGGG
>DATNKN010000398.1:0-6270 GCA_035603375.1 Solirubrobacteraceae bacterium | reverse complement strand
CCACCAGCGCGCGTAGTCCGAGCCGTTGAGCGTGATCGTGCCCGCCGGCCAGCCGGAGTTGGTGGTGATCGCCGCCAGGCGCGGACGGACGATCCCGGATGGGGTGGGCAGTTCGAACGTAGCGCCGATGTGGAGCTTACGTTCGTCGGCAAACCCACTCGACACGGCCGCCCACCCACCGGCGCGGATCAGCGCATCGGCACGCGCGAAGTTGCCGCTCACCATTTGCGAGGATTCGAACATCGTGGGATCGCCGGGCGGACGTGCGCGCACCCAAAGCCTGCGGTCGCCTACGTCGGCGAGCCCTCCCCGATAGATCCGCACCGATCGCACATCCGCGACGCGTGCGATCTTCGCGGGGAGGCGAGCCGTGGCGAAGCTGTCGGTGTTGAACACGTCGTTGCCGGCCGTGACCCAGACGTCGGCCGTGCTGTGGTACTGGGCGGTGGCCGCTTCGATTCCGCGCAGCAGGTCGTCGCGGGTTCCCCCGATCGCGACGCTCCCATAGACCGCCAGGCCGGCGATCGCGGCAAGCGCGATAGAGCGGGTGGTGATGGCGCGAAGCTCGGACACGGCGACGATCAGCGTGCCACTGCGACTGCGCTCGGTGAGCCGCGGGAACCACCACACGATCCCACTGAACGCCGCCGGGATCAGGCAGAGCGTAGCCAGCGCGAGCGCGACTCCGCCGAAGATCGTGAGTGTTGGTGCGAGTGCCACGAGCACGCCGACGAGCGCGATCAGGGTAAGCCCCGCAAGCGCCGCCAGCCGCACCGTGCGCGGGCGCAGCAGCTCGCCGTGGCCGCCCACCTCGCGGAAGATCGCGTCGGCCGGGCGGCCGGGGCGCAGGTCAAATGCCGGCGAGAGCGAGGCAAGCACGGTCGCGAGCACGCCGCACGCGACCGCCAGCAGGACGGTGGCGATATTCAGCGACTGGGCCGCGCTTACGGGGAACGCGACCGTCAGGTAGTCGGGTACCCGGTGAAAGACGGTATGCCACAGCAGCTCGCCGAGCGCAACGCCCGCGAGCGAGGCGAGAAGGCCGAGCATCGTCGCCTGAAAGCCAAGCAGCAGGAGGACCTGGGGCGGGGCGTAGCCCTGCATACGCAGCTCGGCGATAAAGCGCCGTCGCTCGGGGACGGTGAGCAGCATCGCGTTGAGGGCGAGTAGGAAGCCGACCATCACGCTGATCGCCGAGAACAGCGCGGTCGATTGGCTGTTGGGCTTGATTGCCACGGCGAGCAGACGCAGTTCGTAATCGGCGGGCTCGACGTTCAGGCGCCTATCCGCGATGCGCCGCAACTCGCGCGAGACGAGCGCGTCGCCGCCCGGTCGCGGCTCGATCAGCAATTGCGTGATGCGCCCGGGTCGTTGCGCCAGCCGCTGGGCGACCGGCAGCAGGACGACGGCGATCGGTGCGCCGGCGATTGCCTTGAGCGCTTCGCCGCCAATCACGGCGTCGGCGATCTGAGTATGGACGTGGCCGCCGGCCGCGATCGTCACATTGCTGCCTCTGTGCGCGCCAATGGCGCTCGCGACGCCCGCCGGCAAAGCGACTCCTCCGGAGAGCAGCAGGGGACCGGTGCTCAGCTCCTGCTGGGCCAGGCCGCCGAGCGTGGCGAGGCTTGGGGTGACCCCGATCAGTTGGATCGTCTGGCTGCCGTGGGGTCCTGAGATCGTCACGTTCTGGCGCAGCACGGGCGTGGCGATCTGCACTCCGGGCAGACGTCTGACCGTTTCGGTGAGCCGTTCGGGAAAACCGCTGCTCGAGCGCGCGACGAGCGTGAGGCGCGCGGAGCCGTCGAGGTCGTGGACCAATTGGTCGGCTGAGCTTGTGAGGCTGGAGTTGGCGAGCAGCACGCCGAACACAAGCGCCACGCCGACGGCGATGCCGGCGCCCGCGAGCAGCTCTTGCATGGGGTGGGCGCGCAGGCGACGGCGATAGAGATACACGAGCATCGTGAGGCGCACCCCAAGGATCTTGGGGTTTGCGTGGATCATGAGGAGAGCGCGAGCAGCTCGCCGTCGACACCTTCGCGCAAGCGTCCGTCGCGCAGCGTGATCGTGCGATCCACGAACTGCACCGCTTCGGCGTCGTGTGTGACAAGCAGGCCGGGAACGTGGCGTTCGTGGCATACATCGCGCAGGAGCGCAAGGATCTCGCGGGTGCGCGCGGAGTCGAGGTTGCCGGTCGGCTCGTCGGCCAGCAGTAGACGAGGCTCGCCGACAAGCGCGCGGGCGATTGCCACGCGCTGTCGCTCTCCCATCGAAAGCTGCTCGGGACGGTGGTGCAGCCGCGCGCCGAGTCCAACCCGCTGCAGCCATGGGACGGTCTTTTCGCGTGCTTCGCGGACGGTGTAGCCGCTGACCGGCAGCTTGATGAGCGCGTTGTCGAGCGCTGAGGTGCCGGGCATCAGATGGAAGGACTGAAATATGAAGCCGACGTCGCGCAGCCGGTAGCTTGCGCTCTCGCGTGTCGACATGCCGCCGATGTCGCGACCGGCGAATTGCACGCTGCCGCGGTCAGGGGCCATCAGCCCGGCGGCAAGCAGCAGCAGCGTGGTCTTCCCCGAGCCGCTTGGACCGTAGAGTGCGACGAGTTCGTCCGGTTGGACTTCAAGCGTCACGCCATCCACAGCTCGCACCGTCTCTCCGCCGCTCGCATAGTGCTTGATGACGTCGCGCAGCGCGAGCGCGCTCATGAGCCTGTGTCGCGGACCGTGTCGAGTCGCGAAGGAGCGGGAAACGGCACGATCTTGGCGCTTGTGTCACTCGAGCAGAGTTCGCGCGCTGAGATCGAGACGAACACGTCGAAACCCTGAAGTGCGTGTAGGTCCTCGGAGCTGACGAGCAGCGAGGTGCCGCGCTCGCGTGCGGCGGAGCGCAACAGTCCGTAGAGATTGTCGCGTTCTGTCACGCTTGGTGTGAGTACCGGGTCATCGACGACGATCAGCCACGGCTCGCGCGCGAGCGCTCGCGCCAACATTACGCGTGTGCGGTCGACCATCGACAGTCGCGTCGCGGGCGAGTTGGCCTGGGCGGCGCCGACGCCGACGACATCGAGCTCGCGCAGCACCCTGTGTTCGGCTTGGCGTAGCGTGTAGCCGCTGCCGCAGAGTGACACCGCGAGGTGCTGGGCGACCGTCTCGCCGGGGTTGGGCCGCCAATCGCCCGCGGCGATGTAGGCGAGCCTGGAGCGCAGCAGACGCGCGCGCTGAGTGCTCGAGATGCGGGTGAGATCGTGACTGTCGAACAGGACGCTGCCCGAGTCGGGACGGTCGATACCGGCGGCAAGACGCATCAGGGTGGACTTGCCCGAGCGGCGCTTGCCGTATACGCCGACGTGCGAGCCGGCGTTCAGCTCGAGCGAGGCTTTCTCAAAGACGGATATTCGGCCGCTGCCGTCGGGGTATGACTTGCAGATGTCACGGATGCGCAGTAGAGCGGTCATCGGGGCGGCCGATACGTCGTGTACGGGGCACGCCGTGGCGGCGTCATCGCGACGGCTGGCGTTTTGCGTACTCGGCGATGCGATCTCGCGCGGCGGCGGCCCAGTCGATCTCGGCTCGCAGCTGGGTGTAGACGGCTTCGCGTGTGCAGTCCATGTAGAGCGCGGCCCACGAGCGTTGCTCGCGACCGTTGGGGGTGACGAGCTGAGCCAGCGCCAGGCACTTCTGCTCGTAGTCGCGCAGCGCAACCAGCAGGCGCGGCGCGTCTTGCGGTCGAGCCACCGCGAGCTTGGCGTGCAGGCCCAGGCGCACCGGCTCGCGCGGCAGCAGTGTCTCCATCCACAGCGACAGCGCCTCGGCTGTCTTCTCGGTGGGGTGATAAACGATCATCGTGCCGCGCGCGCTGTTCTTGCGGGGTTCCTCGCGCGATACGAGAAGTTCCTCTCGCTCAAGCTGTTCCAGCAAACGGTAGGCATCGTTGCTGTCCAGACGCCAGGTGCTGCCGAGGCGCGTGACCATTCGGTTGGCGAGATCGCCACCGTGGCCGGGGCGCTCAAGTGCCAGCCCAAGCAGAACTCCCCGCATCGAAGCGGAGCCTCCGCGCATCCATTCTCGCTTTTGGAGCTTGCTCCGGGGGTTAGCCATCGCTTAACTCTCTCCTCCACGGGAAGGCGCCGAGCGCCACAGGTCCGACACCCTCCCTATCGCCCTCATTACGAATCGGTTGGTTTGACAGAATACCACCGACATCGCTGGTTGTACCAGTTGATCGGACTCGTTGGATGGGTTGTCAATGACCCTATCTCGGTGTGTGCGAAAATTTTGTTCAGTGCATAGTCGTGCGCGGGTTTGTTTCGCGTAACTATCGCGAGGCGCGAGCGCTCGCTGGGTATCAGGGTGAGAGAGGCCGCCTGTGGCGCAAAACCTGGCGCACACAGCGCATTGGGCCACTGGCCTGAGTCGCTGACCGCGGCGAGCACGACGGGGAAGGGGCTGCCGGGCGGAGCCGTCGGCTCGCGCCGCAAGCAGCGCCCTGAGTCGGAAACATTTCGCGCGGACTGACCGCGATGTTCCCGACTCGGATGGCGCCGAGCCACAACCGGCCGCCTGGCGTGAGCGCCGAGTAGGCTCTGGGTCGACGCGGCGACGGACATCGCAATCTCCACGACCTCAATCTGCGCGACCTAGACCTCATGCACTCAAGCACTACCGATCGGCCGTTTCCCTCGGGCCCATACCTGGTGGCTGGCCTGGGTCGCGCGGGTCGAGCAGCCATTGAGGCGCTCGCGGCGACTTCCGGCGTCGAGCAGGTGAGCGCGTGGGATCGCTGCAGCGACGGCGCGGTCCGCGCCCTCGCTCGCGGGCTGCGGCGTCGCGGCGTGGAGGTGAGGCTTGGCGGCGATGGCCTGGCGGCACTCGACGCGGCGGGGAAAGGCGCGACGATCGTGAAGAGCCCGGGCATCGACATGCGGCGGGTCCTGTTTCAGCTCGCGCGCGAGCGCGACCAGCAGGTACTCGACGAGCTCGAGCTGGGCTGGAGCTTGTCGCGCGATCCGATCGTCGGCGTGACTGGGACCAACGGCAAGTCGACCACGGCGAAGCTGATCGCGACCGTGCTGGGCGCGGCCGGGCACACCGCTCAGCTTTGCGGGAACACCGAATTCGGTCCGCCCCTGTCCGCCGCGACTCCGGGCGGATGGCGTGTTTGCGAGGTGTCGAGCTTCCAGTTGGAAGCAACCAGGGCGTTCCTGCCCGATGTGGGTGTGTTTACAAATCTGACACTCGAGCACCTGGCGCGACACACGGACATGGAGAACTATGGAGCGATCAAGCGAAGCATGTTTTTTCGTGGCGATCTGCCGGTCGAGGCGGCGGTCGTCAACATCGACGACCCGTTCGGACATCGCCTGGCGCTGGACCTCGATCGGGCGGGCGCGAGGGTGGTGAGCTACGGGTTCCACGCAGACGCGGACGTGCGCGTGCAGGACGCGACGTGGGACATGCACATGGCACGACAGCACCTGCGCACCCCGGACGGAGCCGTGGAGTGCGCGACGCGACTGCCGGGGCGCTACAACGCGAGCAATGTGGCCGCGGCGTTCGCGATGGGTCAGCTGATCGGCCTCTCCGCGCCGAGCGTCTCGCAGGCACTGGAGGGAGCTGGCGGTCCGCCCGGGCGCTGGGAGCGGATCGCCGGCCCGCAGGAGTTCGACGTGGTTGTCGACTTCGCGCACAACCCCGACGGCATTCGTCAACTGCTGGAAACCGCACGGGCTGTGATCGCCGGCCGCGACGGTGCGGCACTGCGGGCGGTGTTCGGGCCGACCGGAGCGTTTGAGGCCGGCAAGGAGCGGGAGATCGGCAGGCTGGCGGGCACGCTGAGCGACCACTTGATCCTGACGACCGGCACGCTCAACTACGACGCGCGCGTCGTGCGCCTGGAGGAGCTTCGCGCGGCCGCGAGCGGCGGCGGCGCCGCGGTTGAGATCGAGTTGGACCGCCGCGCCGCGATCGAGCGCGCGATTGCCGCCGCGCGACCGGGTGACGTCGTGGCCCTGCTGGGCCTCGGCGCGCTGGAGCGCCTGGTGATGGACACGGTGGGCACGAGCATTCCCTTCGACGACAGGCAGGTCGCAAGCGAAGCGCTGAACAAGATTCGGTCGATCACGTGAAGCTGGTTGTTGGCACGCTGAGGCTCGCACAGCCGGGCGGCTCTGAGACATACGCGTTGACGGTCGCCGAGCACCTGGCGCGCCTTGGGCACTCTGTGACGCTGTATGCGCGCGAGCTTGGGCTCGTGAGCGAGCAGGCCAGGGAGCGC
>DATNKN010000124.1:0-3358 GCA_035603375.1 Solirubrobacteraceae bacterium | reverse complement strand
CCCAGTAAGCGCTCAAGTCGACACGAACACCGACCCAAACCCGATCTTATGTACAGACCCCCACACCCCAAACCAGGGCACAGGAACAATGGGCAAGATACACGACGCCTAACACTTTGTCAACCCCACCCACGCAAGGTTCTCAGAAAAGCTTCGGAATCGATTTTTGAATGGGGCGACCGAGTTCCTTGGCGACCACCAGCAGCGCCGGGCGTGCGGCGCCGCTTGCGCTGACGAGCCCCGCGTCCCAGGTGGCCTTGCGTGCACTCTTCGGGGTTCCCGGCGAGCGCCAGTGGTAGTAGTAGACCCTGGTAATCCTGGGGCTCAGCCGCGCGAGGCTGAAGATGTTCCTGGCGACCCTCGCCGCATACTCGACCCCGTGGTCGATCAGGGTGCCTTTGAAGCGCCACCACACAACTCCGCCGACCTCGCTGAACCACACCTGCCCGCGAACCGCCGCCAGGAAGTTCTCGACCTCCACGGGATTGTCGGTGGCGGCGCTGTTGTAGGGGTTGAACGGCCAGATCTTCGGATAGGGGTGCGCCTTTTCCAGGAAGGCGGCGGCCCATGCCTCGACGTTGCCGTCGGAATCGAGGATGTCGGGCGCGGTGATCTCGCAGCCGGGACAGTGGGCGGCGAGCACGTTGTAGTACTCGGCTGCCAGCCACGGATGGTGCTCTGTCGGTTGGGTGGCGTGGGTCGCCTCGTCCCAGGGCGAGAACTCCGTCACCCACGGGAACAGCTTACGGAACTTCAGGAACGCCTTCAGGAATTGGGCCGGGCTCGGGCCGATGTCGTTGTTGTCTGCGTGCTGGAAGGTTATAAACGGCGTGATGTGGTAGGCGTGCTTGACCGCGTCCAGCCACGCCGTGACCTGCGCGAGGTCGCGCTTGTTGAGCGCCGCGTTCCATGGCACGACGTCGCGCGCGAGGTTGATGCCCAGCTCTCTTACGCGCGGGTCGGCGAACGTGTTCGGTTCGTAGTCGGCAAGCCCAAAGCGAAACGACGGGGCGACGGCACGGTGGGCGCTGGACACACGGGTGGACTTCGCGGGTGTGGACGATGCGTTGCCCGCCGCGAGGAGGCCGGCCAAACCCGTACAGATCAGAGCCAAGGATGCAAACAGTGCGGCGGACCGGCGACGGACATGCACCCACCCGTCCCCGTCGGCCCGCGCGTGCGCGGTCGTTTCGATACTCACGATCGCTGCCCAGCTTAGCCAAGCACGGAGACGATCGCGCCGGTTGCAAGGCGCCGGGCGCAGGGGGTCCGCATATCATGGCGACGATGCGACAGCGATGCCTGGTTCTATGCGCATGCCTGGTGACACTCGGACTTCAGGCCGCAACCACGGCGGCGAGCCCGGGCAACGCCACTGAGCCACCAGTCGTGCGCTCGGCCGCAATCGAACGCTCGCCGATCGGCCTGTCGATCGAGTATCCCGTGCTCGAGCGTGCGCTTGGCAGCGGGCCGTGCCCGAGCCCGTCGATGATCGCGCTGCTGCGCGAACTCGGCGCACCCTCGCTGCGCGTCGGCGGTGACTCGCAGGATCTGGCGGGGGTTGACGGGACGAGCGGCACAGACGGCCCCTTCCGCTACACGATCCCGCCGTCGTTCTGGACGACACTCGGATGCCTGGCCCGCGAAACCGGCATACAGATCACCGTCGGGCTGAACTTCGCGGCAGCCACCGCGGCCGACGATCAGGCGACGATCGCGGCGGCCGAGCAGGCGATCCCCGCCTCGCAGCTGAGCTTCTCACTCGGCAACGAGCCAGACCTCTACACGATCGCGCACGTGCTCCCCAACGAACCGGAATTCACCGTGCCCGCGTTCCGAGCACCGTCGTGGTCGGCAAGCGAATACTCAAGCGAATGGAAGACGCGCCGCTCCGAACTCGGCCCGATCCGCCTCGAAGGCCCCGATCTCGCCGGCAGCGGCTGGAAGCAGCAGATCGGAGCACTGCTGCGCGAAGACCCGCCCGATCAGCTCGACGCACACGTCTACCCGGCGACCGCCTGCGGTCCGGCACCCACGGCGACCGCTGAGCGCCTGCTCTCCGAGCACTCAAGCGTCGGCCTCGTCGAAAAGCTCGCCTGGCTCGTGCAGGCCGCACACGCCGCACAAAGACCGGCGATCATCTCGGAGAGCAACAGCGCCTCCTGCGCCGGCAAGCCGGGGCTGTCCAACACGCCGGTGGCGGGCGTGTGGGCGGCTCGCTTCGTATTGGGCACGCTGCTGTCGGGCTTTCAACAGGTGCGCTTTCACTCGGCCGGCACCAGCTATGACCCGTTCGTTTTCAACCCCGATGGCACGATCGTGCGCGAGCCGCTCGGCAACGCGCTGCTGTTCCTGCATCACTGGCTGCCCCTCGGCAGCCACATCGCCTCGGCGAGCACCAACCACTCGCCCGTGTTCAGCGTGAACGTGCTCAGCTCCTCATCGAGGAGCACGATCGTGACCTCGTTCTCTGCTCACGCTGTGACGCTCCAGATCGCGGTCGAGGGCTCGCGCACGCACGTGAGCACCGACGCGCTCAGCACGACCAGCGCGGTTGACGTGCACGGCTCGCTGCCCGTGCTCGCCCACAGTGTGCGGCTGAAGCTTGAGCCGAACACGATCGTGGCGCTGAGGACGAGCTGACACGGTGGGGCGTGTCAGCGACAACACACATGGCCCACAGGGGCGCCCCACCAAGCACAAGCGCGCGAACCATGGCTGAGCAGTCAAACGCGGCGATCGCCGGCGCGCTCGAGGAGTTGGGCGACCTGTATGAGCTGGACGGCGCGATCGTGCACCGCGTGCTCGCCTACCGCACGGCCGCCCGCGCGGTGCGCGAGGCGCCGGTGTCGGTCGCGGAACTTGCCCGCGCGGGACGCGCGACCGAGCTGGCTGGTGTCGGCGACACCTTGCAGGAGAAGATTCTGGCGCTGATCGAAACGGGCACGATCCCGGCGGCGGAGAAGTTGCGCGCGAAGATCCCGGCGGGGCTGATCGCGATCGTGAAGCTGCCGGGACTGGGGCCCAAGCGGGCGCGGCTGTTGCACTCCGAGCTGGGTGTCGACTCGCTCGATGCGCTGCGCGAGGCGGCCTTGGCGCAGCGCTTGCGCACTGTGCGCGGGCTCGGAGCGAAGTTTGAGACGGGGGTGCTCGAAGCGCTCGAGAAGCTCGACGCGGACCCCGATGCCGGCGCGAGCCGGCGGCTTTTGCTGCCGAAGGCGCTCGCGCTCGGCGAGACGCTCGCCGCGGGCCTGCGCGAGCGTGCTGGGGAGGGAGGGGAGGTGCTGATCGCCGGCTCGGCGCGGCGCATGACCGACAGCGTGAAGGACATCGACCTGATCGCGCTGACGCGCAAGCC
>DATNKN010000379.1:0-13510 GCA_035603375.1 Solirubrobacteraceae bacterium | reverse complement strand
TCCTGCGCACCGCGCACGCCGCACACCGAGCACCTGCGGCCGGGTCACAGCAAATAGCGCTTGTGCCTGCCACCACGCCGATCACAGGCGAGCAGAGCACCTTGCCCGTGATCGGGCACTCGACCGGCTCCGGCGGAGTGCGGTGGCTGCAGGTGATGCTCCCCGGGCGCCCCGACGGATTGACCGGCTGGATCGCCCAGAACGGTACCCGCAAGCTCACGACGGGCTGGCATATCCTGGTCGACCTCGCCGCGCGACGCGTGTGGGTCTACCGTGACGGGCTCACCGTGAGAACCTTTGAAGCGGTCGTGGGCAAGCCCTCGACACCCACGCCCACCGGCCAGTTCTTCGTTGAGGAGACGGTGCAAATGGAACCAGACCAGGCGGGCGGTCCCTACGCGCTGGCGCTCAGCGCGCGCTCGAATGTGCTTGAGGAATTCGAAGGCGGCCCGGGCCAGATCGGGATCCACGGGCGCAACCAGCTCGGAGGAACGCTGGGAGCAGCCGAATCACACGGTTGCATCCGACTGGCCACCCCGAGCATCGACTGGATGGCCGCTCGTATTGGCCCAGGGACACCAACGACGATCTACGCAGGGTAAGCCCCGCGGCAGCGTAGTAGCTGCTCTCGAGCCACGACGCACGATCTTGCTTGGATCGTGACCGAGACCGATCGGTCGTAGGGTTAGATGAATGCTTACCGATCGGCTGAGTGTAGTGCTGAGGGAGATAGTGGAGGCCGACGTAAACGGCTCTGCTTCGCTCGTCGATCGGGTATGCATGGCAGCGGTGAGCCTGCTCTCGCTGAAGGGAGCGGGGCTTTCGCTGATGGTGGACGGAGAGTTGTGTGGGGCTGCTGGCGTGTCTGAGCCGGGCATCGCGATTGTGCAGGAATTGCAGCTCACGCTGGGTGAGGGGCCGTGTGTGGATGCGTGGACGAGTAGGACCCCGGTGTTGGAGGCAAACCTTGCCGATCCTGCGATCGTGCGCTGGCCGGCGTTCGCCCGGGCCGGTGTCGATGCCGGTGTGCTGGCTGTGTTCGCCTTTCCGTTGCACCTTGGAGCCATTCGGATCGGGGTGTTGGTGCTCTATCGCTGTCATTCGGGCATCTTGAACGCGGATGAGATGGCATACGGGCTGGTGCTCGCCGATATGGCCACACAGGTGCTTCTTGCCCTACAGGCCGGTGCCCCGGCCGACGTACTACACGAGGTCTTGACGAGTGAGCCTTCGCACTGGGCGGAAGTTCATCAGGCGACTGGGATGGTCTCTGTTCAGCTTGGTGTCTCCCTGGATGTGGCCTTCGTCCGCTTGCGTGCTCACGCGTTCGCCGAGGGGCTACCGTTGCGAACCGTCGCCCGCGAGATAGTTACGCGACGCTACCGCTTTCAGGAGCAGACGTGACGTGCGATCACGACCTTAACTGCTCTCTAGTGGCAATATTCTCGTCTGCAGTCGAAGATATCGAGATCGGATCATGACACGCGAGCAGCGGATAGTGGAGACGTTCGTCGAGCTGGCCGACACGATGGTCGACGACTTCGACGTGATCGAGTTCCTGCATCGTCTGGCGGAACGGTGCGTCGAGTTGCTTGACTGCGCCGAGGCGGGACTGCTACTTGCCGACGCCGCCGGCGTGCTGCGGGTGATGGCCTCTTCGAGCGAGCGCTCTGATGCGTTGGACCTGTTGCAGTCCCAGAACGAGGAGGGACCGTGCTTCGAGTGCTACCAGCGTGGAGCGCCGGTGTCCAGCGAGAATCTCACGGGCGATGCCGGGCGTTGGCCGACGTTCGCGCCGATGGCCCTACAGAAGGGGTTTCGCTCAGTGCAAGCGATTCCGATGAGGGTGCGTGGCGAGACCATCGGGGCGTTGAACCTGTTTCGCGCGAGCACAGGGCGTTTGGTCGAGCAGGACTTACCGCTAGGGCAGGGGATGGCTGATATCGCCGCAATCGCGCTGCTACAGGAGCGCACCGTGCGCGAGGCGCACGGTGTGGTGGAGCAGCTTCAGGGCGCGCTCAGCAGTCGTGTGATGATCGAGCAGGCCAAGGGCGTGCTAGCCGAGCGCGCCCACATCGGCGTGGACGCCGCGTTTGCCCGCCTGCGCGCTCATGCTCGCGAGCACAACCTTCGTCTCAGCAACGTTGCTCGCGACCTTATCGACGGGCGCCTCGACGCCGCCTCGCTCAGTAGCCCCACGCGCGGCGCCTCAACGCCCAAACGTTGACACTCCGTCTCAGGCGAAAGTGTTTCGGACGGCACCGCGTGAGCTATCGGCATTTGGGCCCGACTACGGAACCTAAGCCAGCATTCCTGACTGCGACAGTGGCCATTCTCACCGAAGAGAGTTCTATTCTGTTCAATTGACAGAACTTGTCGATGTGCTAAGATGACTGTCGTCGGTGGTTTGATTTACTGTCGCGTCGCTCCAGACCTTGGTGGCGTTGTTAGCCACGGGACCCTAATTTCTGGAGCGTAATGTTCGTAGAGCACGAAGCCCAGCACGCCATGTCGGATGCAGCGGTCGCGACCGGATCGAGCGCTCGTTACGACCTCCGAGCCTCACCTTCGCCCTTCACGGCCTTTGCGCATCTTCAAGGCGACAGAGCCATCGTAATGCTCAATGGCGAACTGGATATAGCAAGCATCGTAATCTTGATCGACTCAATCTTGATCGACTGTTTTGTGGGGACCACGATCGCCGTCGAGGAGGTGGTGCTCGACTTCGCGGAACTCGACTTCATCGACGGGTCCGGACTGTATGCAATCGCCATGGTCGTCCAACAAGTGACTGCTCGAGGAGGCTCAGTGAGCATCCGTTCGCCGCGCCCGCAAATCCAGCGGCTGCTCGAGATGGTCAACTTCAAGCAGGTCGTGGCGATCGTGCCATGAGCATCATGGCACGGCAGCGGCAAGAGTGGACGCCACGGACCGCTCGGTGGTGGTCAGCTCTTGGCGGCGATCTCAACGAGTCTCGTCGGCCTCTTGCGCGAGCATTAATTAAACGGTAGGGCCTATGCCGGCAGCGGCGCGTAGTTAGATTTATTAGGATTATTCTGTATATATGTACGTCGAGTTGCTTAGATTAAACTAAGGCTGTGTCAATCAACCGTCGGATTATACGTAGGTCGTAGAGACCGGCGAGCCATCCCCGTCTATCGTGGTGATGAAGCCGCAGTGAGGAGACGCTCATGTACCGTGGCGTCCCGCAGAAGCAAGAGTCGCTTTTCCGTGACTCTCTCGGAGCAAGCCGGCGTTCCATCGTGCGGGCCGGTGGCAAGGCGTTTCTAGTAGGACTTGTCCTGTTCGGGCTCATATCCATCTTTGCTTTTGCGAGAGGCGCGTTCGCCTTCGACGCGGCACGGTGTTTTCGATCCGCCGCTAGGCATTTTGTGTTGAGCGCCTCGACAGTCACCGACACCAGCTGCCATGTCTGAGTCACTCGATGCAATCGCCGAGACGTTTGTTGATGCTACATCAACGCCATCACATAAGGGGATTGGCGCTGGTAGGCGACGCTGGTGGATGCTGGTTGCCGGAACGATCCTCGTAATTGGCTTGACGGTCTCGCTTGCCAGCGCGCTGTTGTGGCGCTCGAGCGTGCGTGCACGTGACAAGCAGACCTTTCAAACTACCGCGACAGACGTTACTGAGACGATGGAGACACAGTTGCGTCGCGACACGGACCTTGTCGCGACGTTGCGAGCCGTGTTGACGATGCAGCCCGGCTTGAGTTCCAGCGGCTTCAGTCAGTGGTACACCGATCTGGAAGGCCGCCAGCGTCAAGCCGGAGGTCTAGGTACCTTGGTAATTAGGTCAGTGCCTGCGGCTGGGCTCGCGGCCTTTCAGCGACGACGCAACGCTGACCCTGATTTTCGCGCACTCATGAGAGGAGGCGTTACGCCGTTCGTTGCGGATCGGCGCGCTCGCTACTGCTTGCTTTTGGCCAGCGGGATGAACACGCCGTTCCCGGCGGGCATCGCCCAACTACTTCAGGGGGATTGGTGCAATCCGAGCTCTCCGATCGGCGGATATCCGGCGAGCGGGACCTCTCAAGCGGGTCTTCTGCGATCGATCGCGGATAGCGGGCAGTTCCTTGTGCATCACGTCACGTCCTTGGGAGCGAGCACCTTCTTCGTCGAAGGCGCGTTCTACAGACGTGGCTCAAGCTTGACGAGCGTTGCCGAGCGCCGTAGGGCCCTCCTCGGCTGGGTCGCAAGCTCTTTCGATATTCCCACGCTTATACGGTCGGCGGTTGGCGAGCATCGCGGCCTTGCTGTCACGCTGTATCACAGCGATCCCGGCCAGCGCCCTGAACTCATGGGCCGGGAGAGCACTGCAATCGCCAGCCCGTTCAGATCAGGCGCAACGCTGCAGGTCGATGGTACATGGATCGTAAAGGTGGCAGGAGCCGGTGTTCTCGGAGGACTGTCTGCCAACGTGCAGGCGCTACTGGTGCTGGTGGGTGGGACGATCGTGAGCGTGCTTTTGTGCGCGCTGGTGCTGGTGCTCACGCGCTCACGCGAGCGTGCTCTGGGAATGGTCAACGAAAAGACCGGCCAGCTCCGCCACCAGGCGCTACACGACGCCCTCACAGGTCTACCCAACCGGGTCCTTGCGCTCGACCGAGCCGAGCAGATGCTCGCCCGTGCGAGACGCCAGAATGTTCCGGTGGCGGCGCTATACGTCGACATCGACGGCTTCAAGCAGGTCAACGACACCTTTGGACATGCGGCAGGCGACGACCTCTTGCGGATTGTCGCCACCAGATTGACGGGTGTCGTCCGCGAGGGGGACACGGCGGCCCGTCTAAGCGGCGACGAGTTCGTCGTCCTCGTAGAGGGCTCCGCGCTCGACGCGGGCGCTGAGCTCGTCGCCGAGCGCCTGCTGGAAGTGCTGCGCCAGCCCTACGACATAGAAATGAGCGGAGAGCTCGGTCGACAGCTCTCGATCACGCCGAGTATCGGCGTTGCTTCGGGGCTGCGGGGCGATGCCATCGAGCTGTTGCGAGACGCCGACCTCGCACTGTACGAGGCGAAGGCCGCCGGCCGGAACTGCTATGTGCTGTTCGAGTCTGGCATGCAAACCGCCGCGCAGGACAAGCTCGCGCTCGAGATGGAACTCGCTGAGGCGCTTAAGAACAAACAGCTGTTCCTGCTTTACCAGCCCACCTTCGATCTGCAGTCAGAATGCGTGATCGGTGTTGAGGCTCTGATCCGCTGGCACCACCCTATACGCGAGATCATTGCACCCATCGAGTTCATCCCGATCGCCGAGGAAAGCGGACTGATCGTGCCTATAGGCCGCTGGGTACTCCAAGAGGCATGCCGACAGGCCGCTATATGGCACAAGGAGGGACACATGATCGGCATGTCGGTGAACGTCTCCGGACGCCAGCTTGACCACGACAAACTCATCGAAGACGTGCACCAAGCACTCGAGCGCAGCGGACTTGACCCAAACGCGCTGACGCTCGAGATCACCGAGACCACGCTGATGCGCGACGCCGCGGCCACCGCCCGACGCCTACAGGAGCTCAAGCAACTCGGAGTTCGAATCGCGATTGACGACTTCGGCACCGGCTACAGCTCCCTCGCCTACCTGCGCCAGTTCCCGGTCGACGCCCTGAAGATCGACCGCTCCTTCATCGGCGGCATCGCTGCCTCGAAGGAGGCGGCAGCCCTAATCCGCACACTCGTGCAACTCGGCAAGGCACTACAGATCGAGACGCTCGCCGAGGGTATCGAGGATCAAGTCCAGCTCGAGACCCTCCAGCGCGAACACTGTGACCACGGGCAAGGCTTCCTATTCTCGCGTCCACTTGACGTCAGTGCAGTCGAAGCATTCCTACAATCGAGCAACACCTCGACGCAGCCACTCCCCGCTCGCTAAGGCCGACAGAGCGGCTCGGTTCGCCACCAAGGCTCGTGCGACGATGCACGCTCCATGATCGAGATGCCTAAACCTCAATCTCGGCTCTCATTCAAGTCTGGGTGACCGCCGGCCGATAACAGTAGGACGTGCTGCCGTAGCGATCGTCGCACGATTGTTGGACCCGGAGCCCGCCGGACCGTGGGCCGAGCAGGATCATTTTGGAGGGCGTCATGCCCAGTTCTCGTAGGATGCTCATGCTGGGCCTAGTGACGCTTACTGGCGTGCTCGCTGGTGGCGTTCCGGCGCTGGCCTCGCAGATCACACCATCGTCGAGCACAGTCGGATTTGGCTTGGTGGAAGTTCATTCGGGGGGTAGTCCTTCCCAGAACGTCTACTTCATCAATGAGTCGTCTTCGGTTACGACTGTCGAATCGGTCCAGGTCGTCGGTCCGGATGCCGCGGAATTCTCACTCGGACCGGATTTCTGCTCCGGTGAGATGTTGAGTTCCGGTTCATACTGCGAAGTAGGAGTCAGCTTCCTGCACCAGTCTCCTGGCGAAAAGCACGCGACGCTCAAGCTTCAGGAAACATCCGGTCAGGTCGAAGTCGCTCTCTCCGGGACGGGTCTCACCGGTACGCTGTCGGCTGAACCGACGTCATTGAGCTTCCCGTTGACAGTTGACGGTCACGGCGGTGAAACAGAGCAGGTGACGATCTCCAACGCGAACGCGGGCACACATGTCGACACTGTGGAAATCGCCGGTCCGGACGCAGCCTCCTTCTCTGTGGCCTACGGCGACTGCCCGAAGGCCAATCTGGCGCAGAACAACACCTGCGAGGAGGGCGTGCGCTTCTCTCCGACCTCACTCGGAGAAAAGACCGCAGAACTGATCGTGACCAGCGATGCGACGAACAGCTCCTTCGTCATTCCGCTCTCGGGCAGCGGCGCGAATGGACCGCAGCTCAGCCTGAGCTCAGACCAGGCGCTGCTCGGCGAAGTGCTCGTCGGCTCCTCGGTGCCCTACACCTTCACGGTTACGAACACCGGCGATTATCCCTTGGAAATCCAGAAGGCATTCCTAGTCTCAGGGACGCCGTTGATGTTCCCGATCCTCTCCAACACTTGCAGCGGCCAGGCCGTCGCAGCGAGCGCGTCATGCGCTATCACCGGCAACTTTCAGCCCACCACGCCGGGGCAAAAGGACGCCTCGATCATCATCGTCACCGAATCGGCAGGAGGACCGACGGCGGTCGGAATCGACGGCACTGGCGTCCTGGCCAGTGTTATAGCTTCGCCCTCCGCTGCCACCACGGCACCTCTCTTGGCCCCGAGCTTCTCGGGTCCTGCAAGTACGATAGCCACGCTCCCGAGATTGTTCGACGTACCATCGCGCTTGCCTACTGGATCTGTGGACACCGGGATTGGGGCAAGCTGCCCCAGCTCGGTCGTGCTCTGTCAGATCCGCACCACGATCACGACAACTCTCGCGTCTCGTACTTCCCGCACCTCTCGTGTGGACGCCGTGAAGAAGACCCCGATGATCTTGGGATCGACTTCCTCCTTGCTACGAGGTGGGCAGAGCTCCACAGTGCACGCGCGCCTGTCACCTACAGGTATCGCACTGCTCTTCCACCAGCGTAAGCTGAAAATCTCTATCACGGTTACGATAATCGTCCCTGGTGGGTTGCCGGTCATGCGGTCACGGACGTTTGTACTCACAACTAAAACACCGCGCTGAACGCCGTCCCAAAGAGAGGCCGCGAACATTGCGGAGCCTCCGCCGTTTCCACTAAAGGCCCAGGTGGTCGAACCCCGAGGTCCTGCTTGGTGCGCTAAGCGGAAGTCATGTTGCTATGTCTTCCGCTGGGCTGCGGCAACCGCGGCCTGGACGGTGGGATAGAAGTGGGTGACGGCAGGGTCCTCGATGACGCTGTGGAGGACGTCACGGACCTGCCCGATGTCGCGGGCCAGGAGCAGTCGTATGTCGCGGCGGTCCAGGTCTTCTGCGAGAGCGGCGAGCATGCGTGCGGCGGTGACGTCGATGAAGGGGATCGTCTCGGCGTCGAGGACGACGGCGGCGATGCCGTCCGCCTCGGCGGCGTCCAGAATGTGGGCGCGGATCGCGTCGGCGTTGGCGAAGTACAGGCTGCTCTCGACCCGCAGCACCGCGACATGCGACGGTAGCTCGTTGTCGGGGTGACGGTCGATGTCGCTGTAGCGGCCGTCGGGGCCGGGTTCGCGTCCGAGTGTCGCGATGTAGGGGCGGGAGGCGCGGTAGATCAGCAGCAGCAGCGAGATACCGATGCCGATGAACAGGCCGGGCAGCGTGTCGAATACGGTGACGCCGAGCAGGGCCGCAACCGCGGCGATGAAGTCGGGACGCGCGACGAACCCGAACTCGCGTCCGAACGCTCAGTGTGGGCGCGGTAGAGCTCGATCAGCGCGCGGTAATCCACGAGCTCAATCACGGCAGCGATAACGATCGCGGCTAGCGTGGCCTCGGGGAGGTCTTCAAATAGCCCTGTGAGCGCTAGCAGCGTGAGGATCGTCAGCGCGGCGACGAACAGCCGGTTCACGTGGGTGCCTGATAATCGGCGCGAAGCTGATCGGCGACGCGATCAGCGCACTGGCAGCATGACTTCCGGCTCACCGCCCGCTACCCGCGATGGTGTCGGCACTGGAATCATGTGCCCGCGTCGGCAAAGAGGGGGGCCCAGTCGTTCTTGATGCTGACTACGGTCCAGCCTTCGTCGTCAGCTCGCTCAAGCGATTGCTCGGCGCCGGCCGTGTAGTCGAACTCACGCTGCGGATCGTCGTGGAGTAGCAGGAGACGCAGCCCGTGGCGGGATGGCCCAGGGTCGAGTCGTGTCGATTTCCGGGAACGGCTTGCCGTCGGCGCTTGTGCGTGTCTCAGTAGTGCCGATCGGATTGATCGGTGGCAGCTCCGTATCGGGCGGCACGATGCCGAGCTGCTTCTGCCTGGCGAGAGTCTGCTCGCGCAACGCCTCATAGCCCATGTCGAAACGGCCCTTGAACTTCTCGATCCACTCCTTGGGCGCATGATGTGGTGCGTGGCAGGCACCGGGGAGTAGTAGAGGAAGAACGGCTTTTCGGGAGCCACCGCCTTGGCGTCCTTGATGAACTCAAGCGCCTTGTCGGTGATGTCCTCGGTGAGGTGATAGCCCTCCCCGGGGGTGCTCGGTTGATCCACCGGATGGTTGTCGTGAACCAGATCCGGATACCACTGGTTCGTCTCGGCTCCGAGGACCCGTACCAACGCTCAAAGCCACGGCCGCTCGGCCAGTTGCGCCGCGTGGAGGCGAGGTTCATCTCGTCGGTTGGGCACAGATGCCACTTGCCGACCATGAACGTGTTCCATCCCTGCTCGCCGAGGATCTCAGGGAGCATCCCGTTCTCAGGCGGTACCGTGCCGCTCGCGTTGGGAAAGCCGATCGCGGCCTCGGTGATGCAGGCCATGCTGTTGCGCGTGTGGTTGCGTCCGGTCAACAGGCACGAGCGCGTGGGGGAGCACAGGGCGGTTGTGTGCCACTGGGTGTAGCGCACGCCCTGCCGGTCACGGTCGCGCAGTTCGCGCGCTTCGTCGATGAGGCCGGGTACCTCACGCTTGCCGAGCGCCCACCCAATCCCGCCGCGTATCCAGACGCCGATCCTCCCTTCTGCGCGCGGGGTCGGTCGTGTTTCATCCCACGCCCGGCCCGGTGGCGCTGAACGATCCGACGCGCTGGTGGGCCTATGTGCCCGGCGCGAACTGGCGCCATCCCTGGGGGCCCGATAGTGAGAACTCTACGCGAGCCGACCATCCCGTCACCCATGTCGCCTACGAGGATGCCCAGGCCTACGCGGAATGGGCCGGCAAGGTGCTGCCGAGCGAGGCGGAGTGGGAGTACGCGGCGCGCGGCGCGCTTGACAGCGCAATCTTTGCCTGGGGCGAGCAGGAGCGCCCGAGCGGCGAGCTGATGGCCAATCATTGGCAGGGTGAGTTCCCATGGCGTAACACTGGCGCGAAGGGATGGCGCGGCACCTCACCCGTGGGCCTCTTCCCCGCCAACGGCTACGGGTTGCACGACGTCACCGGCAACGTCTGGGAGTGGACGAGCGACTATTACTTCACCCGCGGCTCTGGCGCCGAGATATCCCCGAACGCGTGCTGCAAGCCCTCGTCAACCCGCGTGTCGAGACGCCGCACGGGAGCTATGACCGCGGGCGCCCAGGCGCGAGCATTCCCCGCCGCGTGATCAAGGGCGGCTCACATCTCTGCGCACCGAGCTACTGCTTGCGCTACCGCCCCGCCGCACGCCAGCCTGAGGCGATCGACACCTCCACCAGCCACATCGGCTTCCGCTGCGTCATACGCGGGGAAAAGACAGAGAAGGAAGCCACCGTGAACTGACGGCCACCCACTACCGGTGTAGACTCGACCGAGTGCGTAAAGCCTGCCTGATCGCTGCTCTAGTGCTCGGTGTGCTGCTGGTGCTCGCTGGCTGCGGTGAATCCTCCCAGGAAAAAGCCAAGGCACAGGTGTGCCAAGCGCGCGCAGACATCTCCAAGGAAGTCAAGAAGCTCAGTGAATTGACGCTCTCCACCAGCATTCTCACCGAAGCCAAGAGTGGCGTGGAAGCGATCGGCAAGGACCTCACGACGATCAAGAATGCTCAACCCGACCTTGAACCAGCGCGCAAGGAACAGGTTCAGGCGGCAACCCGCACTTTCGAAAGCCAGATCAATTCGATCCTCTCGGAACTGGTTTCCAAACCTTCGCTCAGCAAACTTGAAACACAGCTCAAATCCTCGTTGACGCAGCTCGCCGGCAGCTTCGAAAAAGCGCTGGCTCCCCTCAACTGCTCCTAGCGTCAGGGCGGGTAGGGAGACTGGCGTTACACTCGGCGTAGTCCCCGCTTTGGGGACATCTTCGGTGCACTGATCAGGTCAGGTTGGACCGAGGCGGAGCGCAGGCCAATCAGAGGAGCAGCCATGAGCAACGAGGAGCTGGAGCTCGGTCCTGTCGACGTTGTAGTGATCGGCTATCCGCCGGACGCGCCCCGCACGGGAGAGGCGATCCCGCTGTTTGTGGATCTCGTGGATCGTGGGATCGTCAGGGTGCTCGACGTGCTCATGGTCCAGAAGGACGGCGAGGGAAACGTCTCCGGCCTTGAGATCGCCGATCTCGACGGCGATGGGGTGGATGACCTCCTGGTCTTCGCCGGAGCGCGCACGGGCATGCTCGGCGAGGAGGACGCGAGCACCGCCGGCGAGGCGCTCCAGCCCGGCGAAGCGGCGCTGATGATCTGCTTCGAGAATGCATGGGCTGCGCCGTTCGCAACCGCCGTGCGTCGTAATGGCGGGCGGGTGCTTGCGTTCGAGCGGGTCGCCGCGCAGGACGTCCTGGACACACTCGACGCGCTCGATAGCGCATCCTGAACTGAAAGGCGTATCTCATGCCACTACTTCGTGCCATGGCCCGCACCGCCGTCGTTGCCGGCACAGCTACTACCGTTTCCAATCGTGTCAGCCGTCGCCAGGAAGGACGCTGGGCCAGCCAAGAACAGCAGCAGGCGGCTGCCGCGCCGCCGCAGCAAGCATATGCGCCGCCGCCACCACCACCGGCTCAAGAAGCCGACCCGATCGAGCGCTTGAAGGAGCTTGGACAGCTGCACGAGTCGGGCGTGCTGACCGATCAGGAGTTTACGGATGCGAAGGCGAAGATCCTGGGCTGAACTGAGCAGCCGCTCGCCGGCGCGCCACCTTGCGCGCCGGCTCGTCGGCTGAGATTGAGTAGCTGCGCTCAGGTGGTCTTGGGCTCGCCGAGAACGGCGAGTCCGTGGATCACGATCAGGCAGATCGCGAAGATCCCAAGCGACCAGAACGGGTACGCCCCGCCGATCGACAACAGCGCGCCGACCGCTCCGATCGTGGCCGCGACGATCCCGACAAAGCGCCCGTAGGTGCCGCCGCCGAACAGCGAAAGCGCGGCGGTCAACTGGATGACACCGAGGATGATCGTGATCCAGCCCCATGTGTGCAGGCTGGCGAACACGTACCTGTTGTCGTTCACGAAGAAACTTGCGTTTCCAATGGCGGCGATGCCGTAGATGATGTTGATGGTGCCCGCGACCAGCAGCAGGATGCCCGCGAACAAAGCACTACCGACCCCTCGCATACGTACTCCTTCCGTAAGGATGTCTTGTGACATCTGGCACGAGATTCGAGGGAAGTGGCGGTAATCCTGTCGTTGCCCGCAGGCTGGAGCTATCCAGTGGTAGCGGGCGGGTCGAGCGCAACTTGCCAACCTAAAGCGAGTTTTAAGCGTGATGCTGGTGTATGCCACTTCAAGTCTGTCCATGCGCGCGGCCGGGGGGAAGTGCTGAGCGATGTCCGTCGCCGACACTCGGCCCACGCGCGCCGAAGCGCACCCCACGCGCCGAAGGATCCTCGGCACGCGCCCTCACGATGACGATGCCGCGCTCGTGCTGCGGGTGCAGGCAGGAGATGAGGAGGCTTTCGCCGCGATCTTCAAGCGCCACCACGCCTCGCTCCTGTCCTATTGCCGACACATGCTCGGCAACCGCGACGAGGGCGAGGATGCGCTGCAGCAGGCTTTCATCAAAGCCCATCAGGCGCTGCTGCGGGGGAGTGCACCGCGCGAACTGCGCCCGTGGTTGTACGCGATCGCGCGTAACTGCTGCCTATCGGCTATCGCGACGCGGCGACCGACCGCGCAGCTTCAGGATCGCGTACCCGCGCTCGCAGGGCTGTCCGAGGAAGTACACCAGCGCGAGGACTTGCGCGAGCTTCTCGCCGGGATCGGGCGCCTACCGGAGGATCAGCGCAGTGCGCTGCTGCTCGCGGAGCTTGACGATCTCAGCCATCAGGCGATCGCGACGGTGGTGGGGTGCCAGGTGAGCAAGGTCAAGGCGCTCATCTACCAGGCACGCACTGCCCTGATCGCCGACCGTGACGCACGCAACACGCCGTGCCAGGAGATTCGTGAGGAGCTCACCGTGGCGCGCGGAGGCGAACTGCGCCGTGGGCCGCTGCGCCGACATCTGAAGCTGTGCGCCGGCTGTCGCGACTTTCAGCTCGCGGTCGGCGCTCAGCGCGAATCGCTTGCGTGCGTGTTGCCCGTGGCGCCCAGTGCTGGCCTCGTGGCCGCAGTCCTTGGGCATGCCGGCGCACATGCCGTGGGCGCGGCAGGCATCGGCGGTGCGGGAGCCGTGCCCGTCGGCGGAGCCGCGGGGACGAGCGTCGGCGGGGCGAGCACCGCGGGGGCGACGACTCTGGGCGGCAGTGTGGTCAGCAAGCTCGCGGTCGGGGGCGCGATCGCGGCGCTTGCGGCGACCGGCACTGTGGCGGCGCATCGGCGTCTGGCAAGCGCAGGTTCATCGCGGGCTTCTCACGCACGGCTCGCTTCCTTTGCGGCGCGCGGGGCTGAGATGGCCGCGAGCGCCAGTGCGAACGGGCGCTCGGACGCTGCGTTCGGCGCTATAGCCAACCATGCCACCTCCGCCGCGCCCGGTGAAACATCGCCGCCGGCACTCACCGGCGGCGTCGAACCGACCGGATCCTCTGTCCTGAGCCCATTCCTTGCGGCGGCGAGCGGCGGGGGCGGCGCGCAGG
>DATNKN010000123.1:0-15039 GCA_035603375.1 Solirubrobacteraceae bacterium | reverse complement strand
GCCGCACGGTGCGGGAATTCGCGCAGGGCGAGGTGGCGCCGGTCGCGGAGGAGCTGGACCGGACGAAGTCGTTTCCGTATGAGATCGTGGAGAAGCTCGGCAAGCTTGGGCTGATGGGAATTCCGTTCCCCCAGGAGTACGGCGGCGGTGGCGGAGACACGCTCGCGTATGCGCTGGCGGTCGAGGAGCTGACGCGGGTGGACTCCTCGGTGGCCATCACCCTATGCGCGCACACCTCGCTGGGAACGCAACCGATCTACCTCTTCGGCTCGGAGGAGCAGAAGCGCGAGTGGCTGCCGCCGCTGTGCGCTGGCGAAAAGCTCGGCGCGTTCGGCTTGACCGAGCCGGAGGCGGGCAGCGACGCCGGCAACACTCGCACGCGCGCACGCCTGCGCGACGGCGAATGGACGATCGACGGCACCAAGCAGTTCATAACAAACGCCGGCACCGACATTTCGGGTGTCGTGTGCATCACCGCGGTCACCGGCGACTCCCCCGGAGGCCCAGGCGCCCTGGCGGGCGCAGGCACCCTCACTGGAAAGGAGATCTCGAACATCCTCGTGCCCAACGGCGCGCCCGGGTATGAGCAGGGCGAGCCATACCGGAAGATGGGCTGGAACGCCTCGGATACGCGCCCGCTCTCCTTCAGTGACTGCCGCGTGCCGGAGGAGAACCTGCTCGGGCCACGCGGGCAGGGGTTCAAGCAGTTTTTGCACATTCTCGACATCGGGCGTATCGGCGTGGCCGCGATGGGCGTGGGGCTCGCCCAGGGCGCGCTCGACCAGGCACTCGCATACGCCAAGCAGCGCAAGGCGTTCGGCAAGCCGATCTCCAAGTTTCAGGCGATCCAGGCCAAGCTTGCGGACATGTCGGCGGAGATCGAGGCGGGCAGGCTGCTCGTGTACAAGGCGGCGCGCGAGAAGGACGCGGGGCGCAACTTCACGCTGACGGCCGCGCAGGCGAAGCTGAAGACGGGGCGCTTGGCGGTGCGGTGCAGCGAGGAGGCCGTGCAGATACACGGCGGGTATGGCTACATCGAGGAGTATCCCGTGTGCCGCTTCTACCGCGACGCGAAGATCCTCACGATCGGCGAGGGCACCGACGAGGTACAGCAAATGGTGATCGCCCGCGCGCTCGGCGCTTAGCGCGGCTCGAGTGCTACCAGCGGGATCTTCCGCTCGGTGCGCCGCCGGTATTCTTCATAGCCGCCGTAGACGGCGACCGCGAGCTTCCATAGGCGGTCGTACTCCTCGGGCGTGGCCTCGCGCGCATGCACCGGCGTCCGCTTGGAGCCGATCTGGATCGTGGTGTCGGGGTTGGCCTTGAGGTTGTAGAACCAGGCGGGGTTCTTCGGATAGCCGCCCTTGGAGGCGATCAGGACGACGTCGTTCCCGTCGCGGGCGAATACGAGCGGCGTGTAGCGATGCTCGCCGCTCTTGGCGCCAATGTGGTCGAGTAGCAGCATCTCCGGTGCTCCCGGCACACGATGGCCGACGAGCCCGTTCGTGGCCCGGTAGATCCGCGCGTGCCCGCCCATCAAGCGGATCAACGTCGGCCAGATGCGGTCGGCGACGCGTAGGTAATCGAAGGCCATCGCGGCCACTCTAGCGACAAGGTCACACGGGCGTGGCGAGCTGCCCGACCGCGACACGCGGCCATGGAGCGGCCGGACGACCGAGATGGAAGCCCTGCACGAGCGGCACGCCCAGCTCGACCAGCGCGCTCAGCTCGGAGGGGGTTTCGATGCCCTCGGCGACCAGCAGGCTGCCGACGTGCGCGGCGTAGCCGACCAGCGCGCCGACCAGGGCCTGACGGTCGTCGTCCTCGTCGATGCCCGCGATCAGGGAGCGGTCGAGCTTCAGATAGCTGGGGTGAACGGTGGTTATCTGGCGCAGCCCGGAGTAGCCGGCGCCCATGTCGTCAACGGCGAGCTTGGCGCCGCGGGCGAGCAGCGGTCGCATCGTTTGCTGCAGTTGGGATTCGCTCTGCACGAGCGCCTCCTCGGTGACCTCAATGATCAGACCCGAGAGGTCGGCGGGCCGCTCCAACAGCTCCAGCGTGCGCCGATCGAGCAGCACTGGCGCGGACAGGTTCACCGACAGCAGCGTGCCGTGGGGACGTGAGGCGAACAGCTCCAGTGCGGAGCGCAGGCACGCCCGCTCGAGCAGGTCGCGCTGGCCGAACTCCTCGGCGACGGCGAGCCAGTGCAGGGGACTGTCGGTGCTACGTCGCCCGAAGCGCGCGAGCGCCTCATACGCGTGGATCGCACCGCTGCGGGGATCGACAATCGGCTGCACGGCCATCGAGAGGCCCTTGCCTTCGATCAGGCGGTCGAGTGTGCCGCGCGCGCTGCGCTCGCCGGTGCCGCTGAGCGAGCCGCCGGTGTAGGCGGAGATCTGGCCCGTGAGCCCGCTGCGCTTGGCGACCCGCAACGCGATGTCGGCGGCGCGCAGCAGCGCTTCGCCGCTATCCCCGTCGGCGGGGGTTTGGGAGATGCCCACGCAGGCGGAGATCGGCCGCGGGTCCTCCTCGGAGCGCCGGGGAAGCTCTTGCAGCAGTGCGCGGGCAAGCGCGACCGGGTCGGCGGCGCGCGAGATAATCGCGAACTCGTCGCCGCCGAGGCGCCCGACCGGCCGCTCGACGCCGGCGATGGCCCGCAGACGCTCACCGACGGCCGCGAGCAGCACGTCACCGGCGGCGTGGCCGTGTGTCTTGTTGATGACGCCGAAACGCTCGAGGTCGAGCAACAGCAGCGAGACGGGCGCGGAGCGCTCGGATCGCTCAACCGTCTGCTCGAGCGCCGCACGGAAGGCGGCGTAGGAGAGCAGTCCGGTTAGGTCGTCGTGGTCGGCGTCGTAGCGAGCCTGGTGGAGCAGGTGGTTCAGCTCGCGGGTGAGGCGCCCGCTTGTGAGCAGCAGACCGACGGTCGCGCCGAACAGCGCCGCGTATTCGAGGCTGAGATGACCGGTGAGCACGATCGGCAGCGTGAGCGAGCACAGCACGACACCGCGGCCGATCCAGTGCACACGCCCACCGCGCGCGAGCACTCCGCTGGCGACCGCGGCAAGCCAGACGATGCTGATGACGCTCACACGCTCTGACTGCACGCCGATGATGAGCACGCCGGCGATGCCGGCGAGGGACTCCTCGGTGCGCACCCACGACAGGCGCGGCGCGGAGAGCTGCACGATCGCCGACAGCGAGATCGTCGTGAAGCCGGCTATCGCGAGCGCGGGGTGTACGAGCAGGTCGCCATCGACGAGAATCAGAGCTATACCCATCGCGCCCAGCGCGGCGCGCGTCCACGCGGCCGTTCTGCGGGCCCGCAGCACGTGGGGGTCGGTGTCGGCTATCGGCGGGATGTGGTCGCCGATCTCCAACTCGATGTCGTCGGCGCTCACCCTGGACACGTCCACTTATTCGACAAGCGGACGCATGCGCTTTAGCATTGTGTGCGCGATGCCACGAACGATTGCCAATGTCAGAACGGACGAGCTGGACGGGAAACCCGATCCGCTGACCGCGCCGGCGCAGGCGGTTCCGACACGCGCGGGCAAGGACACGACGAGCCTCGGCGACTGCGGGCGGGCGTTCTGGCGCCAGCCCTCTCCGCCGTACCTCCTCGGCGCGGTGTTGCTCGCGCTGGCATTGCGCTTGGCGCAGGGCTCCTGGAGCTGGCGCGACCTGGTTATGGCGCTCGGGCTCCTCGCGGTGACTCCGTTCGTGGAGTGGGCGATCCACGTGTACATGCTGCACTCGCCTCCCTTCAACCTCTTCGGCCGTCGCGTGGAGATGCTGACCGCGCGCGAGCACCGCGCCCACCACGAAGCGCCGGGTGTGCTCGACGGCGTGCTGCTGCCGGTGTATGGGGTGCTCGTGTTCCTACCGATGATCGCGCTCGTGAACTGGGGAATGTCCTTCCCCATCTCCCTCGTGCTCGGCGGCCCACGACTTGCCTACGCGACCACGGGAGTGCTCACCAGCTTCACGATCCTCGCGGCGTATGAGTGGAGCCACTTCCTGATCCACACCCCCTACCGCCCGAAGGGTCGCTACTTCAAGGCGATCTGGCGCAACCACCGGCTGCATCATTTCAAGAACGAGCGCTACTGGTTCGGAGTGACCTCTACCGTGGGCGACCGTGTGATCGGCACGCTCCCGGATCAGCGCGAGGTTCCCCGCTCCCCCACCGCGCGCTCGCTGAACGTCGATCGCTGAAGGCCAGCCGTTCCCGCCATGCGGCTTGTGTAGCGGACGCTCGGTAGCGAAGCGACCGCTACGCCGCGTAGGGAACGATCGTCTTGTCGCTGCAGCCGACCAGCTTGTAATGGCGATTCGCGGCGAGCTTGCGCATCACGAGGATCTTGTGTCCGGGACCATTGCAATCGACGACTCCGTGGCCGTAGACCAGCAGCACATGGTCTTCACCGCCACCGGTCCAGATGTAGTTGGTGCCGTGACTTGCGTATATCCAATCGTTGCCTTCTCCGCCGTAAAGACGATCGACCTGGGTCGTGTCGTTTCCTTCGGCGTGTGAGTCTCCCCAGATCACGTCGCCCGCCGGACCGGCGTGGATCGCGTCGTTGCCGTCTCCGCCGAGCAGCTCGTTGTGGCCGATGCTCGCCGGCACCAGATCGGTTTCTTCGTACTTGTGGCCGCAGAACGTGGGCAGACCGGCAGGCAGAGCCACCGCTGGGAATAGCGGCGGCTGGGCGGCCTCGGATGAGCTGCCGTCCCGCTGGCATTCAAGCTCGAGCTGCGAGATCGTCGTAAAGCGGGGACCGTCGCCAATGCCGGGGAAGCCGCAGTTGTGGTACTCGCCGCCCGTCTGTTCGCCGTCGCACGAGTAGCTCGGGTCGGTGGCGTCGAACGGATCGTGCCCGGGCCGGCCGTCGAGCGGCCGGCTCAGGTTGTTCGAGTTCTGCAGCAACATCCCGGTGATCTCAGGCCATCCGGCATGGTTGGCCTCCGCGACCCGTGCGGAGGGAGCGCTCTGCACGGGCGCGCGAGCGAAGGCCGTGGCGCTCAACGTCAGCGACGCGACGACCAGGCAGACACAGAGGGCGGTTGAGTTGTTCGGTCCCGGGCGGGCTATCGTCCCAGCTTGACATGCTCCGGTATGGCTTGCGCCATTTGCGGGCCGTATATTCGTCTAGCGCGACTCCTGCTGTAGCAGCGCGGTGGCGGCACTTGCCGGATCGAGACGTCGCTGCACAACCTCCTCCAGCAGCCGCTTGAACTCGACGTCCTCGCGCAACTCCTCCTCCAGGCGTCGGCGCATTCGCGCGGTGGCTATCGCCAGCACCTCGTTGCGCAGGTTGCGTCCGCGGCGCTCCTGCAGAGTGCCCTCGCTGAGGATGTGCGCGCGGTGGGCATCGAGCTGCTCGACCAGCTCGAGAATGCCCTTGCCGTGGGCGGCCTCGGTCTTGACGATCGGCACGCGCCACTTGGGGTGGGCGGGATTCGATTCAGAGTCCCCGCTGAGATTGGCGAGCGAGAGGACTCCTCGTATCTCGCGCACCATCGTGTCCGTCAGGGGATGGTCGGCCTTGTTGATGACGATCACGTCGGGGATCTCCATCACGCCCGCCTTCAGCGCCTGAATCGAGTCGCCCGAGCCGGGCATCAGCACGAGCACAATCGTGTCGGCGTGGTCGATGATGTCGATCTCGGCCTGACCGACACCGACTGTCTCCACGAACACGTCCTGGCGCCCGGCCGCATCGAGCAGCAGCGCGGCCTGCAGGGCTGCCTCGGATAGGCCGCCGAGCGCGCCGCGATTGGCCATCGAGCGGATGAACACGCCATGGTCGAGGAAGTGCTCGGTGAGGCGGATGCGGTCGCCGAGCAGCGCGCCCTGGGTGAAGGGCGAGGAGGGGTCGATCGAAAGCACGCCGACCGAACGGCCGGCTTCGCGCCGCGCCTTGGTGAGGGCACCGATCAGCGTGGACTTGCCGACCCCGGGCGGCCCGGTGAAGCCGTAGACGGCCGCCCGGCCCGTGTGAGGGTAGATCTCGCGCACCAGCTCCCAACCCTCGGGGCGGTCGTCCTCGACGAGCGTGATGGCGCGTGCGAGCGCACGGCGGTCGCCGTCGAGCAGACGTTGGGCGAGCGTGGGTGGCATCGGCGAAGTATCTAGGAAAGCTCCCTCCACCCACTCGCTGCCTGGCGTCCCCAGCGCGACGCATAGCTCTAGGATGCGCGCTCGTGAAACAGCTCAAAGAAGCGCTGCGTACATGGCGATGGATGCGCCAGAAGAACATGGTCAACCGGCACTTCGCGTTGCTTGCAGCGCGCTGGTTGCGACTGAAGCTGCGCTATGGCAAGCGCTTTCAGACCGAAGGCATGTGCTTCATCTGCCCCGGCGTGAAGTTCGAGATCGGCAGTAACGCCACCTTGCGCATCGGCCGCTGGTCGTGGGTGGGGCACGACTCCAAGATCCGTGTGCACGAGGGCGAAGTTTCGATCGGCGCGAAGACCGTGATGGGCCAGGAGTGCACGATCTCCGCCTACCAGCACGTGTCGATCGGCAGCGAGTGCATCATCGCCGACCGGGTGATGCTGATCGACTTCGACCACGGCGTGGTGGAGGTCGAGCGTCCGATCCGACTGCAAGGCATCTACAAGCGCGACGTGAGGGTTGGCAGCAATGTTTGGATGGGTTATGGGTCGTGCATTCTGAGGGGCGTTAGCGTCGGGCACAACAGCATCGTGGGCACGAACGCGGTGGTCACCAAAGACGTGCCCGAGAACGCGGTTGTTGGCGGTGTGCCCGCGAAGGTGCTGAGGATGCGCGAGGCGCCACAGCAGTTGCGCTGGGAGTAAAGCGACTTCAGGATCCTGTGAGTGCTTGGTGTATGGCGGTTCCCCGTTGGGTGAGTTGCCAAGCGTTTGGTTCCCCCTTGATTTGGCCATCTCCTTGGTTTTCGATCAATCCTGAGCGTTGTAGACGGCTGAGCAGGCGTGACATTTGGCCCTCGTCGGCTATCCCGGAGTGCTCGGCTATCAAACGATTTGACGCTCCAGGGTCCTCGGCGATCGTCGCAAGGACACGGGCCGTGCGGTAGGTGAAGCGGATCGAGAGACCCTTGAACGGATCCTTCGCATTCGAGGTTGTCGTCGATGCTTCGGGGGCCGGGCGTTGCAGTTCGCGACGTGCGACGGCGGAACCGAGATAGGGGTGCACGATCATGCTCATCAAGGGACTCGTCAGCGCGACCAACGGGCCTTGAGAACCCTCTTCAGACGATGCTTCGAGCAGACATGCCTGGATGATCGACAGCGCCCCGCCGACGACGCCCTGCCCAGCCAGGGGGGGCGGCTCGTTTCCACGCTTGGCTTCAGAGCGACCCTGCTCAACGAGATCGACCAAGCCGGCGATCGCCTGCGCCCGGCGCTCGCTGACGAGGGGCCCCGTTTTAAGCGTCTCGATCACGCACATACGCGCGAGATCGGGCTCGCCGTCCAGCAGTTCCAGCAGCGCGATCAGCGAGCCGCGGGTCCGCTCACGCCAACTCCCATCGCCCGCATAGATGGGCGCCAGCCGGCGCGCGATGTGGTCTACTGCCTGGTCGAACGCAGCCAGGAGACACTGTTCGCGATCGTCGAAGATCTCATAGAACGTGCGCCGCGAAACACCCGCACGTCTACATACACGCGCGATCGTGGCGCCGTCAAAGCCGTACTCCGAAACCACTTCGACCATCGCCAGCGACAAGCGCCGGCGCTGCATTCCCACCACGTGCCCACCCTCACGACCTGGATGTGAGACACGCTCACGACGAGCCTCAGCACGGACGCTCATCGCCGCACCCTTATGTCATGCGGGCTGAGCACGTCATTTCTTCTTGTGCTCACTGGATTTCTTTGCCTTGCCGGCCCTTCTGGTCTTCTTGACCTTATTATGCTTCGTACAGCCGGTGACGGTTACGGGCGTGGTTTGGTGTAGCACCGCCCCGTTCTGCGCGGTGAACGCTGTCGGCATCTTCAGGGTGGCTTTGCAGAGGCTCGTGTTCGCGGCAAGGGCAGAGTATTTGCCTTGCGGGAGGTTCAGTTCGAACAGGCCGATCGGGACGTCGGGGACCTGCTTGAACGTGCTGCTAGTGATCCCCGCTTTGCTGATGAACGTAGAGCCGACAAGGTCGATCGTGACGTTATCGCCTTGGAACACGATGATCAGGTTCGGGAATTCTTCCCCTGCGTGGGAGACGAAATACGCCGGGCCTTCGATCGGGACCGGCAACACCGGCGTTAGGGCCCTGGCATGACCGACGATCGAGTCTGGTGGGCAGTTAGCGGGGTTGGCGTTGAAGACCGCCGCGGTACATGCCTTTTGCAATGTCGTCAACCGTGACGGCAGCTGCTTGGGCAGATCGACCTTGACGCTCTGAATGTTCGACTGGCTGGACGCTTGGTTGAATCCTAGGTTCCCGACGGGATAGACGATCTTTGCGGACAGGCTCGCACCGTTAGCACGAGATGTTTTCCCCGAGGTTGAAACTTTGAAATTCGGGGCGAACTTGAGCGCCTGACAGGAACCCATCTGGAAATGACTGGACAATGCTGCCTGGACCCCTTCGGTGCTGGTAGCTGTGCCAGAGAAGCTCATGGGGTTGCAATCGGTCGGGTTGAACATGAATTCCGGACGGTCAATTACGGCGTTGATGGACCGTAGATCCGCAGGGATACCCTTTACGATCGTCGGCAACGGGTCCGTCACGACCGTGATCTGGGAGGTGTGTGGGTCCACTTCGATCTTTGCGCGGACCACTTCTGTCCCGAGGTTGAATGGGCCGGCTACCAATGGCACGACTATCGACAAACCGAACGGCGCACCCTTATACGGTCCGGTCAGGTAGATCGGCGCCGGTGGAGCGTTCTGCTGAGGAATGAACAACGGGTATGGGCCGGGACCAGCACCAACGACCGTATGCCCGATCTGTGACGTAGCAGCACAGGTCCCAGCGTTAGCCTGTGCTTCGGGACAGACTGGGATCTTCGCGATCATCCCCAACAACCCCTCTGGTGTCTTGAACGAGAGGCTCTTGACGCGCTGCTGGCCGTCGCCGCGCTGCAACAGCATCGTGAAGCCTGTGTAGCCGCCGGCCTGATCGGTCGTCGAGCCGGCCGTCATCGTCGGCTCGAACGGGAGCGAGCTCTCGCACGGTGAACCGCCCGGACCAGCCGTGATCTGAAAATTGCTGTTATCAAGCGCATCTTCCACGAACGGGCTGGCCCATGGCGTGAAGTCGGCGGTCGAGTAGTACAGGCCGCAGTGCTCGGGGGTCACCAGCGCGGCCTGAGCGCCCCCACTGAACGACAGCGCAAATTCGGTCAGCGGCGCGTCTGGGGTTCCCGGGTCCTGCGGTGTTCCCTTGAACGTGGTGACCAGCTGTCCCGTCTGTTCGTTCAAGTGCACCGTCCCGATCAGCTTCAGGTTCACGCCTTCACCGGACGCCGCGACCAACAGTTCTACTTCGGGCGGGTTTTTCTGCAGAATATAGACGTTGCCTCTTAGCCTGTTCGGCAGTAGCGGCGTTGAGATTTCATCGGTGCCGACCTTTGACGCCGCGGGACACGAGGGTGGCCCCTCCATGCTTTCCTTTTCGGCTTCCGGGCCGCCGATGTCCTCCTGCGCGGGCTGGCACGCGACCAGTCCCGTTGCCTGGCCAGGATTGATCACTACGCCTTCCGGAAGCGTGACTGTCGTTTCCTTCAAGCCGGAAGAGGCCAAGCCTTCCGGATTCAGGCCCTGCGGGAGCTTGACCGTCGCCGTCAACCCCGCCGGCGTATCGGAGAAGCTCGTGTCAGGCGAGATCCCGATCGTCGGTTCGAAATGCTGCATACGTCCGCAACCGGTGAAACCGATCGGTTCGCCTTCGGGGTTGTGCATCAGCAAGCTGGAGGATGCCATCGCACTTTCGTCCTGCCATGTGCCATCGATTTCAAGGCTGAATTCCGGTGGCGCCCCGCACGAAGTTGGGAGCGTCAGGAAAGGCACCGGCTTGAGCCCGCTGCCATTGTGTTCGGCCGGCACGCCCCACAGGGTCGTACTACTGAAAGAGATTGCTCGCTGTGGGACCTGAGTGTGCTCGGTTATCGCGCTGTCGCCACCAGAGCGAACCTTTGCGTCCAAGAAAGTGGGGATGCCCACGATATTGAAACCAAATTGGGCCGCGACTCCAGCCGGTGGTACCAAGTTAAATATCTTTTCAACTATATGGAGGGACCCAGAGACAGTTACCGTCTCTTCACCGATCCAGCTGCCACGCGGGCAGTCCGCGCCGCCGCCTCCCCCTTCGTTGAACTGCTGGCGCGTGCACTGAGGTACCGCCGTCGGCTCGCCCACGATCCCAGGAGGCGTGTTCGCGACGACGTAGTGCATTTCACCTCCTGTCGGAAGATCGTATTCAGGGCCCAGATTCCGTGAATTGTTGCTGAAGACCACCGTCAGGTCGTTGGGATGCGAGCCGGCCTGTGTATCGAGCGTGCCGTCGGCGTTTGACGCCCACACATCGAAATTAGAGACGCCCAATCCGCTTTCTCCCGACTTAAACATCACGGGAAAGGACGAGCTTATGGAATGCAGCGCACCTCCACCAGACACGCTCACTCGATCGACCGACCGCGTTTCACCTGAAGGAGCCGTTTTGACGGTAATCGGGATTACAATATTGTGCATTGGAGTCACGCCTTCACGCAAAACACCAGGCACCGGTATAGGGGTCATGGCACACGTTATTACTACAGTTCCCGTGCAAGTCGGAGGTGCGACCCCCCCTTCTCCAGATATAGCCCCACCGGTAGCTTCCACACCTGCGGGCAACGTATCGACCACAGTCGGACCTTGGCCAGCTTCCGCCGACCCGACGTTATATACGTAGAGGTACAGAAATCCAGACTCGCCAGGCGCCAGATTCGTGGGGCTGGTCTGCCCAAAGACCTGATAGCCGGGCATCGGCGCGTCGGCGATAGCCGACGAGCACGACCACAGAGCGCAAGCACAGGCCGCGAACAGTGCCAGAGCATGTCGTTTGAGCATCATTATTTTCTTCCCTTCTTCTGACTGGCCGAGCGCTTTGCGTTGCCTTTGGTCCCATACAATCTTTTCGCCTGCGTCTTACACGATGCTCTCTGCTTCTTTGGCCTGCCTCTGCACAGCTTCAGCGCTCTCGCGAGCTTTTGCGCTCGCGTCAAGGGCTTGGACTTGACTTTGACTGCTGGCACCGGCGCCGCGGAGGAAAAGTTCCCAACACCGGCGAACGTCACGCTCGCCGGTGTCGCGAAGATCGGCCCTGGCGCGGGTATACCCTGACAGCCGGTGCCCGTGCACGCGGACGGCGTGGGAGCCACAACACCGTCCGCGCGCGCATCGAAAACCTTGAATAGTTCGTCTCCCGCGTCGGGGGTCAAGTTTGACCTGGTGATCACGAACACGTCGCTGCCATTGACGCTCGCCCCAAGCAAACTCGAAGGATCGACGCTGGCGCCACTCGACAACAGCGAGATGCAGCCCCCCTTCGCTCCCTGGCCTTCGCGACAGCTGCCAACCCCTTCGCGCTCCCACTCGTACACGTCCTGCTTGCCGTTTGTATCGCGCGAGACGAGCGCGGAGACACTGTCAAAGAACACGCGACCGCCGTCTTCGGAGACCAATGTCGGAATATACGTATCCCGCCAACTGACCGGCAGGAAACCGCTGGAGCCGGCTTCGTCGCTCTGGCTGCAGGACGCGCAGAACAAGGTCTTGGAGCTCGCGTCATAGACATAGACCTCCTCCTGATGTTCGTTCTTATAGCCGTCCGGGAAACCCTGGGCCTTCAAGCTCTGGTTCGATACGAACGCCAGGCTCTTGCCGTCGACGGAGACCTCGGCGGTGCGCTGTCCAAGGTCAGCCACCCAATCGCCGACTTGGGGTCCGAGAGTGTTCGATTTATATCCAGACATCGGTTGTACTTCGTCGCCGTCTTCTTCAGACAACGTCGCGATGGATGTCGGCGCTTCCCATCCGCTGCCGTCGTAGTGCAACATATGCAGCTCGCCCGCACTGTCGACATAATAAACATAGGCGTCGTCTTCGCTTGCACCCAGCACACCCTGCACTTCGACGCCTGGCGTCAAATCGCTCAGGACACCTGGCTCTCCAACGACGGGGTTGAGCTGATATTCGTACAGTTCGCCCGCCTTTGAAGTGAAGAGGACCTTTGACCCGTCGCTGCTCGCGGTCCAAAAGCGCCCTTCGCCACCGACTTCCGCGTCGATCTGGATCGTGCAGGCGTCTGTCGGCACGGTGCACTGTCCCTGAGCATCGAGTGGACTCTGCGGCTCGGCCGGGTTCTCGCGAACGTAAAGTGCCTTTGGCCTTGTGCCTTCGAGCGCGGTCCAGAAGACTCGCGACCCGTCATTTGAAATGACATGACTGAAATTGGACGGATTAGCTTCCGAGCTCAGCCCACGCGCGTGCGGCGCGCCAAACGTCGCATTCCTCACGACACGCCCATCCGGCGACACATCGACCAAAGCCGGGGTCCCGTCGCTTGAATCATAGAGATAATCGTAGTTTGCTCGCCCTTCCGCTATTTCGTCCCTAACGTCTTCGTCGAGTTCCGCTTCCAGGGCACCTCCGCCTTCTAGCAACGCGTCATCGGCCTCCAGCAGCAAGTGACTCATGTCGAGCGAGGCCCCAGCATACGTTGCGCTTGACTGTAGACCTAGACCCCAAGAAGGTACAACTCCGTTCAATTCCTTGGGTTCCCGTATCGGCCTTGCGGAATAGAGCGATTGATAATTTTCTTCACCCAGGGTATGCTTGTAAAGATCTGAAAGCTGACATTCGGTTTCCCGGGTTGCTTTTGGTCCACAGAGATAACCCGGCGCCTTGGCCCCCGGCAACGGGGGCTCTTCATAGTTCGGGACTTCGGTAGCTGATTCCAGAACACCGATCGACAGGTTGCTCGAAAACCCTAGATAATAAGTGTGCTTGCGACCCGGGGACTGGATGCTCGCTTGTGACCAGCCCCCATCCGGCGAGCGTGTGGCGAGATAAGCGCTTCCTATCCCGTTGCCAGTCGATTCTCCACCACCATTATGGGTGGGATCACCCTCGTACACGACAGCATTGCCGTCACTGGCGACCTGGAAGGGATGAAGAGTTCCATAGTTTTCCCCAAAATTCACGATAGTTTCGACGATGGGCACGTATACTTCAGAGTCTTCTTTATCGACCGGCGTTACCATTTCATACACTCTGTCATCAGGCAAACTCCCTGTCGGCACGGGAAGCGTCCTAAATACGAAATCTTCGCCGAACGTTGCACCCGCTTTGTCTTCGGCCACCACACGGGCGTGATATTCGGTGTTCGGAGTCAGCCCGCCCACTTCCACCGAGACGAACTGCGATCCGCTGCCTGGGGTCGACGGCGTGCTCGACCCATAGGCGCTCGTGGTGCCATATTCGACGTGATAAGTCGCGGGAGCCGCGCCCGTGATGACGCGAGCGCCCAGCTTTGCCGCGTTGCCATCTACATTGGAAAATGTCACCTTTTCGATGATCGGCGCCACCTGGATATCGGGACCGAAGACATCCACCGCGCCACTTGCATCGGCGACGAGAACATCGCCATTGGAGGAATTTACCGTCACCGCCTGCAGATCGGTGAATGCGCCCGATGAGGTGCCTGTCAACTGGCCTTCGTACACTTCTTCCGTTGTCGCATTCCCGAACTCGTCGACGACATCATCTTCTTGATCCGCGACAAAGGAATGGCCATCGGCCTCGTCCAAGCCAACATACACCGGGCTCCCAACAGATTCCCTCCCAAAAGAACCTACTTGGGTCGCTTTTCCCAGGAATTCTGGCTGCAGAAGATTTCCCGTTTCGCCGAGTATTTGTATGACTTTTAGATCCCTTTCATAGACGACAGGGTTTACTTCAGTTTTCGCAAGATAGATTCCTTCATTGAATTCGTCAATTGCTATATTGCCTTGAGGCCACACGCTTATTTTGAACTGCGATAGATACGCATCTGTGGCGGCGTCGAAAATGGCTATATAGCCTTCGTTGTTGGCATTTAGCACATATAGCTTTTCCGTAGTTTGATCTACCGCCAGCTTTACCGGGTTGTTAAAAGGACCCGCGGGCACGCCAGTCAACTGCGACAGGTATTCACCGTTTGAGTTGAACACATCTACAACATTCTGTGCGGGGTCGGCGACATATACCTCACCGGTAGCATCGTCAACAGCCACACTCTGCGGGTTTTCAAACGGGACCACTGAGCCACCAGGACCAGTCGGGGTCCCCGTCAGCTTTGAGCCTTCGACATATGCCTCCGATGCGGAGAAGGGCAATGGTGCGTAGGACGAGTCGAACCTGTCAACCGTTTTGCTGCCCGCATCGACGACATACAAATCTGAGCTGGAGTCGACCGTCAACGCCACCGGATCCTGGAATCCCGTCAACTGCGAGAGATATTCGTGCCTGACCACCGCCAGCGCCGGGGCGCTCGAGAACAGCAAAGCACCCAGCAGCACAACCAGGGTCGCCGGAATCGTCAAGACAAGCCTACGAGCACTCATACAACTATCCCCTCCTCCAGAGAACCAAAGAAGCACCGACCCGGTCCGGGCAGCACAAAACCCGCGCAGGCACACAGCCCGCGAGAGCAGAAGAACAAGTAGCCACCCTCACCTGAGGTGAGTGCGGAGAAGCAGAAAGCGCGCAACCAGCGCGCGAGAGACCTAGCCGACCCTTCAGGCCGGTCCCACGGACCGACCGACCGCTGTCTAGCGGATAGCCAGCCCGGCCAGAGAGAGAGAGAGAGAGAGAGAGAGAGACGCGTCAGCGACGCTGACGCGTCCTATAACGGACCCGTCGTTGCCACACGGACTCTCAAACACGTTATTCCCCAATGAAACCACGCGAAAAACAACTCCCTCTCAGAAGCGACCCGGTCCCTCTCCCAAGGTCCCCGTCAAACGATTAGCTGCCGGCCACGAAGACCGACCCTTACCTGACCTTATGTATGCCCGACACTCCAA
>DATNKN010000364.1:0-3220 GCA_035603375.1 Solirubrobacteraceae bacterium | reverse complement strand
GACCGCAAGCACGCGATCGCCGTCGCCGTCGAAAGCGAGGCCGAGCGCATGTCCCCCCTCGAGCACCCGCTCGCCGAGCTTGGCGACGTGGGTGGAGCCGCATCCCGCGTTGATGTTGCGCCCGTCGGGAGTCGCGGCGAGCACCGTCACACTGGCGCCGAGGCGCCTGAATATCTCGGGAGCCACCTTGTAGGTGGCTCCGTTGGCGCAATCGATCAGCAGGTCGAGCCCGTCGAGGCGCAGGTCGGCAAAGCGCTGCTCCAGCTCGCGCAGGTAGTCCTCGTGCGTGCCCCGCAGCTCACGCACGCGCCCGATCGGACGCGAGGCTGCGCTGTCGACAACACCGGGAGCGCTGCTGTCGGAGCCGCCGCTCGCCGCCAGCGCCTCTTCGATCGCAAGCTCCGCCTCGTCGGTGAGCTTGTAGCCGTCGGCGGCGAAGAACTTCACGCCGTTGTCCCGGTAGGGGTTGTGCGAGGCGGAGATCACGACCGCCAGGTCGAACCCGTAGCGCTTGATGAGCAGGGGCGCCGCGGGTGTCGGCAGCACACCGCCGAGCAGCGCTTCTCCACCGGCGGCGCTCACGCCGGCGGCGAGCGCCGCCTGCAGCATCTCCCCCGACTCGCGCGTGTCGCGCACGATCAGCACGCGCGGGCTGGCCGCCTGGGTGTTGAGCGTCGCCGCCTTGCCAAGCCCCAGTACAAGCTCGGCGCTCAGCAGCTCGCCCGCGACTCCGCGGACGCCGTCGGTCCCAAACAGCCTGGCCATCGTGGCGATTTAGCGCTTGGAGAACTGCGGGCGCTTGCGGGCCTTCTTCAGGCCCGCCTTCTTGCGCTCCTTGGCGCGCGAGTCGCGCGTCAGGAAACCGCGACGCTTGAGCTCCCCGCGCAGATTCGGGTCGGCCTCGAGCAGCGCGCGAGAGATGCCGTGGCGCAGCGCGCCGGCCTGCGCGGAGATGCCGCCGCCCTGCAAGCGGGCGACGACGTCCATGCGCTCCTGATAGCCGACCGTCTCAAGCGGCTGGCGAATGTTGCGCTGAAGGGTGATGCGGGGAAAGTGCTCGTCCAGAGCGCGCCCGTTGACCAGATAGGCACCGGTGCCCGGTCTGAGGATGACCCTCGCGATTGCCGTCTTGCGCTTGCCGGTCGCGTTGTAGCGGGCCCCGGCGGCAAGATCGATCGCGGCGGTGGAGATCGGCTCTGAGAGCTGTGCGCTGTCGCTCTCCTCATCCCTCTGTGGCTCCTCGTCCTCCTCGATCGCATATGGATCGGCCGGCTGGTCGGGCGCGAGCGGATCGACGCCCTCGGGCACGATGTCCACTTCCAGGTGAGCCCCCGGCACGCTCGGCTTGACGCGCGGAGCGGGCTCCTCTTCCTCCTCCTCGGCGTCCTCTGCCTCCTCGGCCTCCGTGGCGGCGGGCTGCTCGGCGGACGGTTGCTCGACCTGCTGCTCCTCAGCATCCGCTGCCTGCGCCACCAGCTTCTCGGCCGCGACCTCGGCCACAATCTCCTCGGCCACGATCTCAGCCACAACTTCCTCGACAACAATGTCCTCAGCCACGATCTCCTCGACGACGGGCGTCTCAGGGGTGTCGGCAATTTGCTCGGAGGCGGCGGTGTCCGCTGACGTCTCGGCGACCAGCTCGGTCGGCTCGGCCTGGTCCTCGGGCTGCTCGGGGGGCTCGTCAGCCATCAGGCCTCGACTTCCATCGGTTGCGGTTTCTGGGCGATGTGGGGATGCTCGGGGCCAGCGTAGACCTTGAGCTTGGTTATCTGCCTACGCGCCAGGCGGTTGCGCGGCATCATGCCCTTCACGGCCAGCCGCACGATCTCCTCGGGGCGGCGGTCGATCATCTCCTCGAAGGTGCGCGAGCGCAATCCGCCCGGATAGCCGGAGTGACGGTAGTAGCGCTTGTCCTGGCGCTTTTTACCGCTGACGGACACCTTCTCGGCGTTGACGACCACAACGAAGTCACCCGTGTCCACGTGCGGCGTGTACTCGGGCTTGCGCTTGCCGCGCAGGGCGTCGGCGATCTGCGTGGCCAAACGCCCGAGCGTCTTGCCGTTCGCGTCGACGACGAGCCAGTTGCGCTCGCGATCGGTTGACTTGGCTACGTAGGTCTTCATGGCGTAAAAAGGCCGCGCGAACTCGGCGCGCGGCGCGACGGCGAATGATAGCTACTCCCACTCGATAGTTCCTGGTGGCTTCGACGTGATGTCGAGAACCACCCGGTTTACCTCGCGCAGCTCGTTGATCATGCGCGAGGCGATCGTCTCGAGGAGATCGTATGGGAGGCGCGCCCAGTCGGCGGTCATCGCGTCGTCAGAGGTGACCGCGCGGATCACGACCACATACCCATAGGTGCGCTCGTCGCCCTGCACACCGACGGTGCGCACGTCGGGGAGCACGCAGAAGGACTGCCATAGCTCGCGGTAGAGCCCGGCCTTGCGGATCTCCTCTTGCAGGATGTGGTCGGCCTCGCGCAGCACATCCAAACGCTCACGGGTGGCTTCGCCGCCGACGATCCTGATCGCAAGACCGGGACCCGGGAACGGTTGGCGCCAGACGAGTCGCTCGGGTAGCCCCAGCTCGGCGCCGACGGCGCGCACCTCGTCCTTGAACAGTGCACGCAGCGGCTCGACAAGCTCGAACTGCATGTCATCAGGCAGGCCGCCGACGTTGTGATGGGACTTGATCGTCGCGGCACCGGTGCCGCCCCCCGACTCGATCACGTCGGAATAGAGCGTGCCCTGCACCAGATAGCGCGCCGGGCTCGATGCGGAGATCTTCGACGCCTCCTCCTCGAACACCCGGATGAACTCGGCGCCGATCGCCTTGCGCTTGGCCTCTGGCTCGGTGACCCCTTTGAGCTTGTCGAGGAAACGCTGCTCGGCGTCCACGGCGACGAGCGGCACCTTGAAGGTGTCGCGGAACGCGCTTATCACCTGCTCGCCCTCGTCCTTGCGCATCAGGCCGTGGTCGACGAACACGCACGTGAGCTGGTCGCCGATCGCGCGGTGCACGAGCAGTGCGGCGACCGAGGAGTCGACCCCGCCGGAGAGTCCGCAAATGACGCGTCCGCTACCGACCTGCTTGCGAATGCGAGCGATCTGGTCTGCGGCTATCGAAGCGGCGGACCAGGTGCGCTCGCAACCGCATACGTCGGTGAGAAAGCGCGTGAGGATCTCCTGACCGTAAGGCGTGTGGACCACCTCGGGGTGGA
>DATNKN010000355.1:0-3235 GCA_035603375.1 Solirubrobacteraceae bacterium | reverse complement strand
AGTGCATTGCGGCAGTGCTGGGAGAGTTGGGCGGACTGTTGCGCGAGCCGCTGATAACGCTCGAGCGGGTGCGTGTTTGCAAGCGCGACGGGGAGCTGCTGAGCACGCCGCACGAGCTGCCCGGCACCGACGAGCACGGTTTGGCGCTATGGCAGAAGCTGATGGTGTATTGCTCGCAGAGCGCGACCCACGAAGGGCGCCCTCTGAGCCTCCAGATCGTCCGCCGCTTGCGCGAATCGAATGCCGCCGGTGCCACCAATCTACGCGGGATCTGGGGGTTTCATGGCGATCACTCACCGCACGGAGACAAGTTCTTTCAGATCCGCCGCCACGTCCCGGTGCTCACGGTCGCGATCGACACGCCCCAGCGCACCGCGCGATCCTTCCAGATCATCGACGAGCTGACCTCAGAGCACGGCCTCGTTACCAGCGAGATGGTGCCCGCGACGAGCGCGATCGCCGAGGTCGAGCGTCAGGGAGGATTGCGCTTGGCCAACCACGATTTTTGACGCGGAGCGAGCCTTGACGCAGGGCGAGCCGGCGACGCGGGATCGTGCCCTCATCCAAAGACTCGTGCCACCGGGCATCCCGATAGCCGAGCGGTCGCCTCAGTGCCCCGCGTTAGTCCTGACCCGCTTGCGCTCGGACTCGTGCAGGCGGCCCTTCTTCTTCAGCGTCGCGCACGCTTCCACGATGTCGGCGCCGAGCGTTGCCACGAGGGAGTGTCCGAGGGTCTGCTTGACGAGCGCGCGCATGATCTTGACGTGCTCGGCGTTCGGTGGCAGCGTGTAAGCCGGGACCATCCAGCCACGCTCGGCGGCGAGCTGGGCGGCGACGTCGAACTCGTCGTAGTCGTGCTCGCCGGCAAGCTGGAAGGCGACGAGCGGCAGTTGCTCCTCCTGCTCCTCGCCGATCAGCACGAAGTCACCACAGCCCGCGATCTCCTTGGCCAGCAGACGTGCGTTGTACTGCATCGTCTCCATGATGTAGCGATAGCCGTCGTGGCCGTAGCGCACGAAGTTGTAGTACTGGGCGAGCACCATCGCCGAGCCGGTGGAGAAGTTCAACGTGAATGTCGCATCGCGCTTGCCGAGATAGTTCTCGTAGAACACGAGATCATCGGGAAGGTCGCTCTTCTCCCGGAATACGAGCCATCCGATGCCGGGATAGACCAGGCCGAACTTGTGCCCGGAGACATTGATCGAGCGAACCTGCTCCAGGCGAAAATCCCACTCGGTGTGCGGGTATAGAAACGGCCACACAAAGCCCCCACTGGCCGCGTCGACGTGCATCGGAACGTCGATGCCCTTCTCGTTCTTGAGCTGAAGCAGGAAGTCGTTGATACCCGTTATGTCATCGGAATGCCCGGTGAACGTCGTACCGAGCACCGCCGCCACGCCGATCGTGTTCTCATCGACATGCGGCGCCACGTCCTCGGGTCCGATCGTGTACTTGTCGCGCTTCAGCGGCACGATGCGCGGTTCGACATCGAAATAGCGACAGAACTTCTCCCACACCACATGCACATCGCCGCCGAACACGAGGTTGGGGCGGTCGAGCGACTTCCCCTGCGCCTTGCGGCGCGCGCGCCACTTCCACTTCAGTGAAAGCGCACCCAGCATGATCGCCTCCGAGGAGCCCTGCGTGCGAGCACCGGTCGTCTCGCCCGGTGCGTGAAAGAGGTCGGCGAGCATCCGGATGCAGCGCTGCTCAATCTCGGCGGTTTGCGGGTACTCGGCGTGGTCGATGAAGTTCGTGTGCAGCGATCCCGCGATCAAGCGGTCCGCCTCAGGCTCCATCCACGTGGTCACAAACGTGGCCAGGTTGCGCATCGGGATACCGTCGAGCAGCACCTCTTCGCCCACCAACCCGAGTGCGTCCTCGGCCGGCATTCCGCTCTTGGGCAGCTTGTTATCCGGAGCGGGTTCCAGCCGGTAGCGGTTGCCGTAGGCTCCCTGCAGCTTCTCTACGCGCCGGCCACTGAGGTCTGGCGGGCTCTCCCCGGTATGCCGGTTGGCGATCTGGTCCCTGGACGGCACGGTCATCCTCCTCGGAGTGGCCCAACGATTGTGGGCGGTGTGCGTCAGGTTATACCCACCTCCCTGACTGTTCAGCCGCTCGGGCGCGGTTCGAATATCGCGAGGTCGGGTACGGCAAGATGGCAGGGCCGCGCGCACAGCGCGTCGGTCTGAAATTGGAGTCACCGGAAGGGAGTTGGCGATGAACGACGGTTATGAGGGTGCGGGGGGCGAGCCGCCATTGCCGCCGCCGAGTTCTGGAGCCGATGCCCAGCCCGCTGGTCCCGGCGGTCCATCCCAGGGCGTGGGGGGACCGTCGACAGGTGGCGGCGCTCCCGCGCCTGGTAGCGGCGATGCCACGCAAGCAGGTGGCTATCCGCCCGCTCCGCCCGGCAGCGGAGCCCAGCCACCGAGCGAAGAGGGTGGTGGTGCCAGCGGATGGGCGATCGCGCTCGGGGTCGCGCTGGCGATAGCGATCGTCGTCGTGGTGATTTTGCTGGTCTCCGACAAAAGCTCCAAACCGACCAACTCGGTTACCAATCAATCGCTGAGCATAGGCCACACAACGACGGTGAATCCGACGACCGTCACTCAGCAGAAGACGGTCACGGCTCCCACGACGACAGTCACCACGCCCGCCACGACCGTTACGACAAGCGCACCCAAAACTACGACGACGACGCCCGCGACGACCGGGACGACCACAAAACCGTCCACGACCGGCACAGCCTCGACTCCGGCGAGTCCGGCGCCGTGAGGCGGGCGCTCCGAGTGCCACTCGCCTGGCTTGGCGGAGCCGCGGACGCGGCTAATCGGTCACACCGGCATCACGGATGGGTCGGCGCGCTAGGCTGAGACGAATGGAGCCTGAACGCGCACGCGAGCTGCTTGCACAAGAGCGTCGGCGGATCGAACTAGCGATCGCCGAGCTAACCGAGCAGGACAAGCAGGCGGCAGCCGAGCAGGGCGAACCTGGCGAGTTGGGCTCTGAGGACCTGTATGAAAAGGAGCTGGAAGAGGGCCTCACGGAGGATCTCGCCGAGCAACTCGCGGCGGTCGAGCGAGCCGACGCCAGACTCGCCGCTGGCACCTATGGCATCTCGGTGGATAGCGGCGAGCCGATCCCGGACGAACGCTTGGAAGCGTTGCCCGCAGCCGAGCGCACCGTCGAGGAGCAGCGGGCGCACGATCTTTAGTCGCCGAGCGCTCATGCGTCC
>DATNKN010000346.1:0-2010 GCA_035603375.1 Solirubrobacteraceae bacterium | reverse complement strand
ACTCGAAATAGGCCATCTCCGGGTCATAGCCAGCATCCACCAGTGTCTGAAAACCGGCCTGCACCAGCTCTGAGGCGCCACCGCACAGCACGGCCTGCTCGCCGAACAGGTCAGTCTCGGTCTCGTCCTTGAAGGTCGTCTCGATCACGCCGCCGCGCGTGCAGCCGATGCCCTTCGCGTAGGCGAGCGCCAACGCGCGCGCGTTGCCGGTGGCGTCCTGGGCGACCGCGATCAGACCGGGCACGCCACTGCCCTCTGTGAACTGGCGGCGCACCAAGTGACCGGGGCCCTTGGGGGCGACCATCGCCACGTCGACGCCGGGGGGCGGCTCGACCTCCTTGTAATGGATCGAGAAGCCGTGGCCGAACAGCAGCAGGTTGCCGGCGGCGATCCCATCGCCGATCTCGCCCCATACCTGGCGGTGCAGCTCATCGGGCACCAGCATCATCACGAGGTCCCCGCGACTGGCGGCCTCCACGGGCGAGAGCACCTCGAGCCCTTCCTCGCGAGCCTTCCCCGCCGAGGCGGAATCCTCGCGCAGGCCGACAACGACGCTGACGCCGGAGTCCTTCAAGTTCAGTGCGTGGGCATGACCTTGGGAGCCATAGCCGATGATCGCGACGGTCTTGCCGTCTAGGAGTGCTAGGTCTGCATCGTCGTCATAGAGCATGGCGGGAGGTTATCCGACCGGCTTGTGAGGCCGTCGCTTCCCGGTCGCGGCGCTCCCTATGCAGTGCCCACGCCGCACAGCGCGCGCATCGGAATTTCAATCGAGCCGTCCGGCTCGACGAAGCGCTTCAGGCGTGCGGCGAGGCCGGCGCGGATTTCGGCGATCTCCGACTCGGGACGGCCGAGCACCGCATCGTGGAAGGCGCGTGCGATATCGAGCGTCGTCTCCCAAAAGTCGTCGAAGTTCTCCGCGCGTTGGATCAAGTCCACGTGCTCCACCCACACCTCGTCGAAGCCGGCGCGCTCAAGCAGGTCGTGCACCTGCTGTCTGTCGCCAAGTGCGAACGGCCCCGGCGCACCCTCCGGCGGCGGCTCGATCAACCCGCGCTCCAGCAGCTCGGCGGCGGGGAACTGCGCCCAGGGGTTGTGCTCGATCGCGTCCCACACCGCGAGTGCCACGTGGCCTTCCGGGCGCAGCACGCGTCGCGTCTCCGCAAGCGCGGCGGCGGGATCCGCCATCAGCATGTAGCCCCAGCGGCAAAACACGATGTCCACGCTCGCCACGGGCAGATCGATCCATTCCGCGTTGAGCACCTGAAACTCGACGTTCGTGAGGTTCAGCTCGCCCGCTCGCTTGCGCGCACCGTCGAGCATCGCGTCGGCCTGATCGCTGGTGATAACACCGCCGACGGGCGCAACCATCTCGGCCGCGAGAAAGCCCGTCTCCCCCAGCCCAGCCGCCAGCTCCAGCACGCGCTGTCCCGGCTGCGGATCGGCCGCGTCGATCATCCAGTGCGACACCGGCGCGGAGAGATCGCGCAGCGTCGCCTGGCGCGCCACCCAGCCCGAGGCGGCCTCTTCCCAGTGGGCGAGGCTCGCTTCGCGATGCGCACGCGCGGCGGCACCCTTGCGAGCGCGGGCCGCGTCGCTCGCGCGCTCGTTGTCGCGTTCCTCCTCCGGCTGAACGGTGCTCATCTCGGCGTCCCAGCGGCGCCCATCACACAATCCCAACAGTGCCCATTACACAGGTCAAACGGTGCATGTTTCACAGTTCCGAAGATGCCCATTACACACCTCCCTCATAGATCCCGTCGCAACAGCTTGCCAGAGCGCGTCCGTGGGAGCGGCGCCGAGGCGAACTCAACCCGCTTCGGCACCTTATATGGGGCCAGCCGCGCGGAGCAGTGCTCGCGCAGTGCGCCCTCCTCCACGGTCGCTTGTGCGGCCAGCACGACGATCGCGGTAACCGCCTCCCCCCAGCGCTCGTCCGCCCGTCCCAGCACCGCCGCCTCGAGCACGGCGGGGTGCGCTTCAAGCACCGCCTCCACCTCGCTCGGCGCG
>DATNKN010000340.1:0-2451 GCA_035603375.1 Solirubrobacteraceae bacterium | reverse complement strand
GGCGATCGACTACTACGAGCGCACCGTACGGTTGCCGATCCCCGACAAGCTGCCGATGCCGCTGCGGGTGCATCGCCACGAGGGCGAGCCGTGCCCGCGCTGCGCCACCACGCTGCTTGCCGTGCACTTCGAGGACTACACGATCGCCTACTGCCCGTCGTGTCAGACCGGCGGCCGCGCGCTCAAGGACCGGCGCCTGTCGCGCCTGCTGAAGTAGATAGGCTCGGGGGGTGATCGAGCAAGGACAGGCGGCACCCGACTTCGAGCTGCCCGACCAGGACGGTCGTCTCGTCAAGCTTTCGGCCTTGCGCGGACAGCCGGTGGTCGTTTACTTCTACCCGAAGGCGGACACGCCGGGCTGTACCACGCAGGCGTGCGGCGTGCGCGAGCACCACGAGGACTACGCCCGCGCCGATGCCGTCGTGCTCGGCATCTCCCCCGATCCGGTCGCCAAGGTCAAGAAGTTTCACGACAAGCAATCGCTCAACTTCACGCTGCTCGCCGACGAGGATCATGCGGTCGCCGAGCGCTACGGCGTGTGGGTGGAGAAGTCGATGTATGGGCGCACCTATTGGGGCAACGAGCGCACGACGTTTGTGATCGACCCCGAGGGCGGGGTGGCCGAGGTTCTGCGCAAGGTCAAGCCGGCGATGCACGACGAGCAGGTGCTCGGGGCGCTCGGCGGGCTCGACGCCGCACGCTGACGCGGCTCACTAACTTTCGGGTTGCCGGCATGAGCTGGCCGTAGGCTTGAGCTGGTGTACACGCTCGCACAACCGGCCGCGCACGCTCTCACCTCGATCGCCTCGGCGTCGATCGCGCAGAGCTTCGACTCGTTTGTCGAAGCGGCGGGGCAGTTCTTCTCCGACCTGGCAGCCGTTCATTGGGGCGCGCTCGTGCTCGGCCTGGCGTTCTTCGGGCTCAACCTCACGCTGCGCTCGCGCGCGTTCTTCCACAGCCTGCGGGCCGCCTATCCGACGGTGCGCTTTCAGTGGCGGCGCATCCTGGGCGCGTATGTCGCCGCCGTTGGCTTCAACAACGTGGTGCCCGCTCGCGGCGGAGACGTCATCAAGCTGTTCCTCACCAAGAGCTCGATTCCGGGCTCCTCCTATCCGACGGTCGCCTCAGCGTTCTTCGTGGAGTCGATCTTCGACGCCACCGTCGGGGTGTTTGTGCTCGTTTTCGCCTTCTCCCAGGGCGTGTTTCCAAAGCCCCCGGACTTTTCCAAGCTCGACTCGTTCGACATCTCCTATCTCGCTGCCCACTTTCGCTTCACGCTCTTTCTGATCACGCTGCTCGCGGTGCTGGGACTGGTTGCGTTCGCGCTGCTGTCGGTGCGTGTCAAGGCGTTCTGGGCCCGCATCCGCCAGGGGCTCACGATCCTCACCGACCGCCGTCGCTATCTGCGCGAAGTCGCGGCGTGGCAGGCCGCCGCCTGGGTGGCTCGCTTCGTCGCGTTCTGGTTTCTGCTCGACGCGTTTCGCGTGGGCGGCTCGGTCGGCAATGTGCTGCTCGTGTTCGGCGTCGGGCAGGTGGCGGGGGCGGTGCCGTTCACCCCTGGGGGGGCCGGTGTGCAGCAGGCGCTGCTCGTGAAGGTGTTCGCAAACAGCGCACCGACAGCGGTGGTGGCCGCCTATTCGGTCGGCCAGCAGATCGCGATCGCGGCCTTCACAGCTATCGCGGGTCTCTGTGCGATCGTGTTCATCTTCCGCTTTCGTTCCTTCAAAGAAGTCATCGCGGCGGGTCGCGCGTCGCGCGAGCAGGAGCGCGAGTCAGAACGCGACGGAGAGGAGGGGCCGGCTACTGCAGCCCCTCGCGCGCCTCGCGCACGAGTGTGACCGCCTCGGGGAACACGAGCGCGATCACGCGGCGGATCTGCTGGGCCTGCTCCTCGGCGTTGCCCTGGACGTTGACGCGGTTGACGGCGGCCACCGTCATGTCGACGGCGAGCTTGATCGCGTTGTCGGCCCACGCCAGCGCCTGCTGACCCTGCATTTGTTCGGCGAACTGCGCCAAGCGACGCTGTAGATCCTCGGGGTCCCCGAACAGGTCGCCAAAGCCTCCACCCTCCATGAGCGCATCCTAGCGCGAGCGCATAGACTGCCGTGCCGATGGCCAGCCCCGCCGATATCAAGGAGCGCGTAGCGTTCGAGGTCGAACGCCGCGCGCGGCTGGGCGTGCCCGCCGCCGCGGGTGGGGTGCTCTACCTGCTGAGCGCGATCATCCTGAACGCGTCGCTGAAAGAACTGCCGACGGTGGGCATCGTGCAGGGGCTCGAACCTGCGCTGCATGGCGAAGCCAACCCTGTGGTGAGCCCGCGGGCCGGAGAGGTCAGGTACATCGACCACCACGCGTTCGGGCTGGTCGTCGGCAACGTGCTCGCGGCGGTGGCAGTATTGGCGCTGATGCTTGTGCTGCTGTTCATCAACGATTGCACGCGCTTCCGCAGGG
>DATNKN010000323.1:0-11800 GCA_035603375.1 Solirubrobacteraceae bacterium | reverse complement strand
AGGTGCACGGGCAGCGCGAGGTTTATCGCGCCAAGCGCGAGCGGGCAGTCGACATCGCAGGTGGCCGCCGCGAGCGGATGAACGATCGCCTGGTCGGGTCCCGGTGCCGCGGGGGCGGGCATCGAGCGCCAGCGCATGCGGGCGCCCGGCGCGGCGAGGAGCGCGCGCATGCGCCGCCGGCTGGCTCTGCGTCGCCCCGCGCCGCTGGCGGCCGCGCGCATCAGCCGTTCAAGCCGCTGCAAGCGGTTGCGTTCGAGCAGGGCCGGGATTGCGGCGCCGGCGCCCGGCGTCATCAGGCCGCCGTAGTGGCGGACGTAGCCGCGCGGGCGGCGGGGATGAGCTGACGTCGACACCTCTCGGCCAGGATACATACGTATCGTATACAATGCAACCGTATGGACATCGCGACCTCTGATCTGACCGGGCTGGCGCGCATTCGCAACGCCGCGCTCGAGGGATTCGCGCGCGAGGGAGTCGCGCGCACCTCGCTCCGTGATGTCGCCAAGGCGGCCGGAGTCTCGCCCGGTCTGGTGCAGCACCACTTCGTGACGAAGGCGGCACTAGTGGAGGCGGTCGGCGCGCACGTCGTCGGATTGGCGAGGGAGGCGTTCGGCGATCTGACCGTAGCCGGGACTCCGGTCGAATCGCAGAAGCAGCTCGGCGACCGTGTCACTGCATTCGTGGCCGAGCAGCCGACGGCGCTGCTGTACGTGGCCCGGGCCGTGGCCGAAGGAGACAGGACCGCCGCGGCCGTGTTCGACGCGTTTGTCGAGATCGCCAAAGGGCTTTGGCAGACGCTGGCCGACCACGGGCTGCTGCGAGACGACGCCGACATCACTTGGGCGGCGTTGCACGGGGTCACGTTGATCCTCGGCACCGTGCTGTACCAGGCGGAGATCGGCCGGCACCTGCCCGAGCCGTTCATGACCACCGACCAACTGGAGCGGTGGAACGTGGCGGGGAACGCGCTATTCAGAGAGGGCCTCTACCGTCGTCCGCCGAAGCGTGCGCGCGTGAGCAAATAGCTTCGATGTCGTGATCGTGGCTCCTCGCTGGCAGCGCTGGTGGCCCACGAAGGGGTCTCGGCAGCGCTGTGTAGCACCGGATGTGGAGGGAGTCGTCCTGGGTGCCTCCGACCGCGGTCGTCTTCACGGGGGCCACGACTGGGGGCGATCAGCTCGCCGCAACCCCCGCCAGCGGAGCGACATACCGCACGAACGGCTCTATCCCGAGCGCCCGTCCCGTCGCCTGCTCGACCAGCGGCATCGTGTCGATCCGCCGCCCGTAGCTGTGCACGTGCTCGCCGAGCCACTCCTTGATCGGGCCAACCTCGCCGCGTCGCAGGTCCTCATCGCGCGGTCCCAACTGTGCCTCCATCGCCTCCCACAGCTGTGCGGCGATCAAACAGCCGAGGGCGTAGCTTGGGAAGTAGCCGAAGCTGCCGGCGCTCCAGTGCACGTCCTGCAGGCAGCCGAGCGCATCGGATGGCACCTCGACGCCGAGTAGGCGACGCATCCCGTCGTGCCAGGCGGCGGGCAGATCGGCGACCGCCAGCTCGCCGCCGATCAGCGCCTGCTCTAGTTCGAAGCGCAGCACGATGTGCAGGGGATAGGTGAGCGGGTCGGCGGACACGCGGATGAGCGACGGTTCGACACCGACAAGACTGGCGTTCAGCGTTGCGGCGTCGATCTCATACCCGCCGGCGCTCAGTTCGCCGGCCAGCACCTCCGCGAACTCTGGGCTGCGCGCAACGTGGTTCTCCCACAGCTTGCTCTGCGACTCGTGCATCGACATCGAGGTGCCGCCGCCGAGGTTGGTGCGGTCGAGCGCCGGGTCGACCTGGCGCTCGTATAGCGCGTGTCCGTACTCGTGCAGTGAGCTGAGCAGCGACTCCACGTCGCCGTCGTCGTAGCGAGTGGTCAGGCGCATGTCGCCTTTGCCCATCCATGCCGTGAATGGGTGAGTGGAGGTGTCCACTCGCCAGCTCTCCTGCTCGACTCCGAGGCGGCGCAGCGTGCCTGCCACCGCGGCTTGCTGGGCGGCCACCGGTACCTCCAGGGGGCGGCGCGGCGAGTGGATCGTCGCCTCGCCGACGAGTGGCGCGAGCGCATCTGCCAGCGACCCGAAGATCTGTCGCAGTTCCTCGCTTCGCAACCCGAAGTCGTAGTCGTCGAGCAGTGCCTCATACGCGCTCTGCTCGCCGTCGGTGAGACAGTCGCCATAAGCCCGCGCAAGCTCGACGTTGCGTTCCAGTGCGGGCGCGAACGCGGCGAAGTCGTCGTTTGCGCGGGCGCGCTGCCAAACGTCCTGGCCCTCCGCGCTCGCCTTGGCAAGCTCCACCGCGAGGTCTTCCGGTACGCGCCGCACGCGCTCCCAGTCGCGGCGCGCGAGCCGCACGATGTCGCGATCCAGCTCGCCGACTGCGGTGGCACCGACCGCGGTGGTGTCGGGTGCCACGGCGTCGAGCGCCTCAGAGCCGAGTGACGCCCCATCGGGTGCGGAGCCGTCAAGCTCCTTCAGCCACTGCCCGATCTCCTCGCTGGCGGCGCGCTCGTGGGTGAGGCGAGCGAGCGCGCCGAGCTGGTGGGCTCTTGCGCCCGCGCCCTCGCTTGGCATCGTCACCATCTGATCCCACTCCAGCAGCATCGCCACCGACGCGAGGTCGGCAAGCTCGGCGAGGCGCTCGCGCAACTGCTGCAGGGCGGCGTTCATGCGCTGGAGAGTACGCTCGCCCGAGGGTGTCGCGCTATCTGCGCCGCGCCGTCGCGGCCAGCGCCGGGTTCGTCCAGCCGGCGTCGGTCGGGTTGATCGTGTTGCCGGGCGCCACGATCTCATCGATCCGGTCGAGCAGCGCCTCATCGAGCTGCACGTCGCTGGCCCCAAGCTGGGACTCGAGCTGCTCGATCGTCCGTGGCCCGATGATCGCCGCCGTCACTGCGGGGTGGCGGATCACGAACGCGAGCGCCATGTGGATCAGGGATATGTCTGACTCGTCCGCGAGCTGTCCGAGTGCGTCGGCGGCCTCCAGCTTCGCTTGGTTTGCCGGTATTGAGAGGTCATAGCGCTGCGGGATCATCGCCGAGCGTCGCGAGGTCAGATCGTCTGCCCCCTTGCGCCAGCGACCTGACAGCCAGCCACCCGCGAGCGGGCTCCAGGGAATAACTCCCATCCCGTGCTCGAGGCAGGTGGGCAACACATCGGCCTCGATCCCGCGCGCGAGGATCGAGTACGGCGGCTGCTCGCACACGAAGCGCTGATAGCCGCGCTCGCGCGCGACCCATTGCGCCTTGACGATCTGTGCCGCCGGGTAGGTCGAGGAGCCGATGTAGCGCACCTTGCCCTGGCTCACGAGGTCTGATAGGGCGCCGAGGGTTTCCTCGTGATCGGTCCACGGGTCCCAGCGGTGTACCTGGTAGAGGTCAATCCAATCGGTCTGCAGGCGCTTGAGCGAGGCCTCGACCTCGCGCATGATCCAGCGCCGCGAGTTACCTGCCTGGTTGGGATCCTCGCCCATCGTGCCGTGGAACTTCGTGGCGAGCATCACGTTCTCGCGTCGCCCGCCGCTGAGTGCCTTGCCGACGATTTCCTCAGACTCTCCGCGCGCGTACACGTCGGCGGTGTCGATGAAGTTGATCCCGGCATCGAGGGCTCGGTGGATGATCCGGATCGACGCGTCGTGGTCGGGCTCGCCCCACGCACCGAACATCATCGCGCCGAGGCACAGCGGGCTCACATGCACGCCAGTGCGTCCCAGTGTTCGCAGGTCCATGCCGACACACTATCGCTGAGGCCCGCCGCTAGGATGCTGTGGCCCGAGTGGCCTCGGAAGGGAGCAGTCGAAGTGAACACGCTCGCCGCAAGCTCTGCCGTTCCGCGCTCCGTCAGGACGCCCCGTCTTGGAGTCGTCTTCGCGGGCCTGATGCTCGTGATGCTGCTCGCGGCGCTCGACTCGACGATCGTCGCCACAGCGCTACCGACGATCGTCGGCGATCTCGGTGGGCTGGAGCGGCTGTCGTGGGTGACAAGCGCCTACCTGCTCGGGCAGACGGCGGTCACCCCGCTGTACGGCAAGCTTGGCGATCAACTTGGGCGCAAGCGGGTCCTGCAGAGCGCGATCGTGCTGTTCCTGCTGGGCTCGGGGTTGTGCGGGCTGGCGCAGTCGATGACCGAGCTGATCGCGTTTCGCGCGGTGCAGGGGCTCGGCGCCGGAGGGCTGATCGTGCTCGTGCAGGCCAGCGTTGGCGACATCGTCTCCCCGCGCGAACGTGGGCGCTACCAGGGCCTGTTCGGTGCTGTGTTCGGTCTTGCGAGCGTCGCCGGCCCGCTGCTCGGCGGCGTGATCGTCGAGCACCTGTCGTGGCGCTGGATTTTCTATGTGAATCTGCCGATCGGGTTGCTCGCGCTCGTAGTCATCGCGACTACGCTGCCGGCTGCCGCCAGCGTGCGCACTCGCCCGGCGATTGACTACCTTGGCGCCGGAGTGCTCGCCGCCGCGCTGAGCGCGATCGTGCTGGTCGCGAGCCTCGGCGGTACTACCTGGGCGTGGGGTTCGGGGCAGACGCTGCTGGTGGCAATCGTTGGTGTGCTGCTGCTCGGTGTGTTCCTGGCCGTCGAGCGACGCGCACGCGAGCCGGTGCTGCCGATCTCGGTGTTGCGCGACGACGTGTTTCGCATCGCCGGTCTGCTCTCGCTGATCGTCGGCTTTGCCCTGTTCGGGTCGGTGACGTTTCTGCCGCTGTTCTTTCAGACCGTGTTCCATTCCAGTCCGACGGGTGCGGGGCTGCGGTTGATTCCGCTGATGGGCGGGCTGGTGCTGACCTCGGTCGTCTCCGGTCGGGTGATCTCGCGCACCGGCCACTACAGGGCGTTTCCGATCGCGGGCACCGCCGTCATGACAGTGGGGTTGCTGCTGCTCTCGCGCCTGGATGTCAGTACGAGTGCGATCGCTGCCGACCTGTACCTGCTCGTGCTCGGCCTGGGCTTGGGGATGGTGATGCAAGTACTGGTGCTTGCCGTGCAAAACGCGATCGACTATTCGGTGCTGGGTGCTGCCACGTCGGGCGTCACACTGGCGCGCGGCATCGGTGGCTCGATCGGCGCCGCCGTATTCGGCACGATCTTCTCTACCCACCTGCGCAGCGAGTTGCACAACGCGATCGGCGGGGTGCTCGGCGCGCAGGTCGCTGGCGGCGCGCGTCTCACCGGCGCTCAGGTCGAGAGTCTGCCGGCTCGTGCCCGGCTCGCCTACGAGAATGCCTACGTGCACGCGCTGCAACCGGTGTTCCTGGTCGCGGCAGGGGTGGGCGCGGTCGGGTTCCTGTTGAGCCTGCGCTTGCGCGAGCGACCGCTGCGCGCGACCGCCTCGACAAGTCAGGGAATTGACGATGCGCTGGCGGCGCCCTAGAGCCCGAATTCGCTTGCCGAGCTTGATCGCGCGCTCAGCGTGCTCGTCAGCCGCGAGCGACGGCAGGCGTTTAACGAACGGGTCGGTGCGCGTGCCAGCGTGGATCTCAGCTCGGGGGCGATCTGGGCGCTCGCCCGCTTTGGCAGCTATGGCGTGCAGGGGACACGCGAGATGGCCGGCGAGCAGGCGATTGAGCATGAGCGCATCGAGGCGGTCGAGCGCGAGTTGCGCGAACGCGGTCTCGTCGCCGACGCTGAGGACGGGCCACGGCTCACGCCCGCGGGGCAAGCGATGGCAGATCAGGTACTGAGCGCGCGTCGCGACGAGCTGCGCGCGATGCTGGCCGACGACACGACGCACCAAGTCCCCGAGGTTCACCAGCTGCTGGAGCGGCTGTGCGTGGAGCTGGCGGGCCAGCAACCCTAGACCGCGCCACATCGGTTCCGATCGCGCCGTGTCTGGTCAGGCGCTCCACGTTGGCTCCGGCTGCGCCACACCCGCTCCGCTTGCGCTACGCCGGCTCCGACGCCGTGCGGGCGGCATCCGCCTCGGCTCGTGCGCCCGCGATCTGCTCGAACTGGCCGCGGAACTCGTCAAGACTGCCAGCCAGTGCGGCGAAGTCCGAGGCCGGCAGCACCAGCAGGTCGAGCGCCGTCAACGCCCGTGTGGTGGCGCTGCGCGGCTGGCGTCCGAGCAGCGCCATCTCACCGAAGTACTCGCCCGGCCCGAGTGTGCGGATCTGCTGATCCGCTGCGCCGACGCGCTTGATCACCTCGACCTGACCGGAGAGGATCATCAGCAGGCTGTCGCCCGCGTCGCCCTCCTCGAACACGACCTCGCCCGGCTCGTAGTGGGCCTGGGTGGCGCCGCGCCCGCCACCGAGGTTCAGCTGCACGGGGTGGGAGGGGAGCACCATGTCGCTCAACCACGACACGGCCACACGCGTCTTGCGGCTGGCGCCCGGCAGCTTTGCCCAGTAGATACCGCGCCACATCAGCCACGCCGTTACGCCCTCGACCGTGATGCCGCCCGGCAGCTCGGCGACGGCGCGGTGATGGCCGAGCGCACCGAGCTTGCCTAGACCCTTGAACGCGAACGAGCGCCGCCTGGCGCCAACGTGATCGGCCACGATGTTTGCCGCCAGCACCTTCGCTTGGCGGATCGCGTGCTGGGCGGTTGGCGGGCAGGGCTCCCCGCCGGGCATCGGCACCTGGGCGCAGTCCCCAGTGGCCCACACCCGCTCACAATTCTTGACCGCCAACGTCGCATCGCACTCCAACCGTCCCCGCACGCTCTGCAGGCCCAGCCCCTGGACGACCGGGTTCGGCGAGGAGGGCACGGTCGAGATCAGCGTGCGCGTCGCTATGCGCTGGCCGCTGGACAGCACGGCGCCGTGCGGGCTGGCGGCCACGAGTCGTTCGCCGAGCAGCAGCTCGATGCCCTGATCGGCCAGCGCCCTGGTCGAGTATCTGGCCAGTCGCGGTGTCAGCTCGCGATCGAGCACCGCTTTGCCGCTGTGCACCAGCACGATCCGTACCTCCTCGCGTGGGATCGAGCGGTAGTGGCGTGTGGCGTTGCGCACGAAGTCGTTCAGCGCCGCGGCCACCTCGGTGCCCGAGAAACCGCCGCCCGCCACCACGAACGTGAGCATCGTGCGGCGCGCCTGCGGGTCTGCGACCACCGATGACTGCTCCAACACGTTGATCACGTGGTTGCGGATGCGCACCGAGTCGGCGAGTGTCTTGAATGGCAGCGCGTGCTCGGGCAGGCCGGGGATGCCCCTGAAATCGGTGACGTTGCCGAGCGCCACCACGAGATGGTCGAACTTCAGCTCGTGGGTTTGGGGGGTGAGTCCGGCGCCGAGTCTCACCACACGCCGATCTATGTCCACACCCTCGATCTCGCGCACGAACAGGTTCGTATTGGGGAGCAACTGGCGCAGCGGGCTGACCGTGTCGAGGATGCCGACATCGCCGGCGATTACCTCGGCAAGCATCGGCTGGAACACCAAGTAATTCTCACGGTTGACCAGCGACACGTCGACCGCCGCACCCTTGGCCGCGAGGCGTTCCAGGTGCAGCGCGGTGTACATGCCGCCGAAGCCACCGCCCAACACGACCACGCGTGTAGCTCCGAGCGAGCGTCTTCCGGTCCCGTCAGCGCTATTCATGCGCCGCTCCCCAAGCCAGTCGTGCGGCCTGCGATCGGTCTGTCACTTCGAGTGCTCGATAGCAATGCTGCATGTGCTTCTGGGCAGTGCGAGTGCCGATCCCGAGCGCGGCGGCGGCGTCCTGGTCTGAGTGACCCATCGCCACCAAGCGCAGCACCTCGGCCTGGCGCTGTGTGAGACCGAGCACGCACAAGTCCTCGGCGAGGATCTGGCGCCCGGCGCCACGTGCCAGTTGGGTGTAATCGAGCGCGTTGCGGTAAGCCTGGATCAGATAAGGCCGGGCGAGGTTGAGTAGGTCGCGCTCGCCGGCGGTGAAGTCGCGCTTGCCCCGGCTGAGCGCGATTCCCAAGACGCGCTGGCGCTCAGAGGGCAGTGTGAAAGCGATCTGATACTCAACGCCGAGCGGGCGGTAGACCTCGCGGTAGAGATTCATGCGGTGCAGTTCTCGACGTGTGATGAGGTCGGAGAAGCGCATCGCGCGACCATCGTGTGTGCGCAGGTAATACTCGACCAACGGGTTTTCCACTCCGTAGCGGGCGAAGGCCGCGTGGATCTCCGGGGTTGCCACCGGCTCGCTGATCGAAACGGTGTGGGGGAGATCGGCGGGCAGCTCGTTGAGGGCACACCACTCGGCGGGTACCTCCTCGCGCAACGCGTGCAGTAGGCCGTGACACAACTCCTCGACGTCGAGGAGGCCGACCACCTCGCCGATTAGTCCAAGTACGCGTCGCTCCAGTCCCGCGGGCATCGCACAAAGGTACCGACCGGTGGGCCGCGAGTGCTACGTGTACGCCATCAGTACGTATAAATGTCGATCGCCACTCACACTAAGAGATAGCCATTTTGCAGGGATTTTGTGTGTGGTGCCGCCCGTGTCGATGGCTCATGGCTCCCGTTGTGCAGGAGTTCTCTCACGAGGAGGCGGGACGCCGATAGCGTGTTTGGCCGTCTCGCCGCAACCCCAACGAAAGGTTTCACTTTGACTCGTACGCGCTCGCTGATGCTGTGTATCTCAACCATTGTCTGCCTGGTGGCATCGGTGACCAGCGCTCAGGCGTGCACCAAGACATGGGGTTCCTCAAGCGGCAGCTGGGGCGAAGCAAACGACTGGACTCCGCATGGGGTGCCGACGAACACGGATGACGTGTGCATCACCGCATCCGGCACCTACACCGTGACACTGCCTCCCGAAGGCGGGCAGGCCGCCTCACTCACCCTTGGCGGATCGAGTGGCACGCAGACGATCGACGTTGCCGGAGCCAGCTACATCTACCAAGGCGAGACACAGCACGTGACGTCGCTCTCGGTGGGTACCGCGACGATCGCCTCGACCGGCAGGATCGTGCTCGACGCGACCTCGGGCGGAACCCGCTCGGGTAGCGAAGAATTTGGCGCCGGTGGATACCTCACGGCCGGCACCGTGACCAACAGCGGTCAGATCGAAACGCAGGTGCAGGACAGCCAGTGGGACGACTACTTCAAGGTCGGAAACCTCACCAACGAGTCCGGCGGAAGCGTGCAGATCGCCTCAGGGACGCTCAACTCACAGCAGGAAGGCGAAGGGGCCTACCCGTGGTCGGAGACCAACAATGGCACGGTCACTGTTGCCGGCGGCGCCTCGTGGCTGATGAAAACGAGCTTCGCCGGCAAAGCCAGCTTCACCAACGACGGCTCGATCGTCAACGACGGCTCGATCGCGATGGACGGCAGCTCCGGCGAAGCTATCTGGACGCAGAGCGGCGGCTCGATCTCCGGCAACGAAGCTGTGCTGCAAAACGGGGCGACGCTCGCTGATTCGGCCGGGTTGGGAGCGTTCCTGCTGAACGCCGCCGGGGCCAAGATCACCGGGACGATCCCCACGGGTCAGACAGTCACGGTTCGCGGCGAGCCGTTCAATTACGGCGGCGAGCTCTACAACAGCACCGCGCTCTCGCTCGACAACGCCCAGCTCGTCAACGACGGGACGCTCGTGCTCGAAGCGGATGGCAGCACGAACACCAGTGGCGGGTCGGCTTATGTGAACAGTGGCTCGCTTCTGAACAACGGCACAATTCTCGCCGAGGTGAACGATCCCTCGTGGGCGGATTATCTAGAAGTGGGGCTCACCAACGCTCCCGGCGGCAAGCTCGAATTGAGCGGCGGCACTTTGAACCAGACGACGGGAACACCAACGATCAATGAAGGACTGACCACGCTCGGACCGGGCTCGCTCTACCTCCTGCAGGAGGGCTCCTCATTCGTCAACGACGGCACGCTCTCGCCGGAGATCGCAAGCGCGTCGAGTATCGGCAGTTTCCAGATGAGCAGCCCCTGTTGCAACGGAAGCGGAACGTTCACCGGCGGTGGCGCGGTATTGCCTGCGCTTGTGGGCGGCTATGTGCCGAGCGCAAACCAGGAGTTCCAGGTGTTCCTGCTCACAGGCGGGAAGTTCACGGGCACGTTCGCGTCGGTGGGTAACGGCTTCGGCGCCGACTACTCACATGAGTCTTATGAAACCCCCAGCCCAAACTACGTCGGACTCGTCTATCAGGCGTCGGGCGGCGGGACGACGGGCGGCGGCTCGACCGTCGCCAAAGGGATACCGCCAATCGTGCCGCTCGTCGATTTGGTGTCGGCCGCCGGTGGGCGAGGCAATTTGAGTGTCACCCTCTCCTGTCCGCCAGGGGGCATGGCATGTCAGGCGGCGTCGGTTACGGCAACCGTGACCGAGCATCTGAAGGGCGGCAAGATCACCGCGGTCTCCTCACGCAAGAGTAAGAAGAAAGCGCGTGCCCAGACCAAGCAGGTCGTGATCGCCGCCGCCAGCGCCACGCTCGCGGCCGGCACAACGAAAGCGCTCACCCTCGCGCTCGACGCCGCCGGACGCGCGCTGCTCGATAAGTACGGCAAGCTCACGACGGTTGTAAGCGTCACCTCCGCCGGCAAAGCGGTCGGCAACGCGACCGTCACCGTGAAGAAGCCCGCGAAGGCCAAAAAGAAGTGACCTCAGCTGTCGATCGTCGCCATGCTCGCGTAGCGATCCCCGGCGGTGACCCCCACCGGCGCCGCCTCGTCGATCCGCGCCAGGTCCTCCGCGGACAGCTCGATCTCCCCGGCCGCGACGTTCTCCTCCAGGTATGAGCGGCGCTTCGTGCCCGGGATCGGCACGATGTCCTCGCCCTGGCTGAGCACCCACGCGAGCGCGAGCTGGCCGGCGCTCACCTGCTTCTCGGCGGCGATCTGCTCGATGCGCTCCACCAGCTGCAGGTTCTGCTCGAAGTTCTCGCCCTGAAAGCGGGGGTGGTGGCGGCGGAAGTCGTCCTCGGGCAGATCCTCGGGCGCCTTGTACTTGCCGGAGAGAAACCCGCGGCCCAGGGGAGAGTAGGCGACGAAGCCGATCCCCAGCTCGCGCACCGTCGGCAGGATCTGCTCCTCCGGGTCGCGCGACCACAGCGAATACTCGGTTTGCAGCGCGGAGATCGGGTGCACCGCGTGGGCGCGACGGATCGTTTGCGGCGAGGCCTCCGACAGTCCGAGGTAGCGCACCTTGCCCTCGCTCACCAGCTCGGCCATCGCGCCGACCGTGTCCTCGATTGGCACGGTCCTATCGACACGGTGCTGGTAGTAGAGGTCGATGTGATCGACGCCGAGGCGTCGCAGCGACGCTTCGCAGGCGCTGCGCACATACTCGGGCTTGCCGTTGATGCCGACCCAAGTACCGTCCTCGCGACGCTCGTTGCCGAACTTGGTGGCGAGCACGACCCGCTCGCGGCGGTCGGCGATCGCGCGGCCGACGAGCATCTCGTTGGTGAACGGCCCGTACATGTCGGCGGTGTCGAGCAGCGTTACGCCCAGCTCCAGGGCGCGGTGGATGGTGGCGATCGCCTCGCCCTCGTCGGCGCGTCCGTAGAACTCGGACATGCCCATGCAACCGAGTCCCTGCGCGGATACCTCTAGTCCCTGAGTGCCAAGCTTGCGTGTGTTCATGCCTGCTCCTTTCGCTCGATGGGCGTCCAACGCTGTGTACTCGTTTGCCCGCTTTGATCGCGTGTAATCGCCGCGACCAACCAACATAGCCGTCCGGGGACGGCGCTCGCCCGCGGCCTCTACGCGTCGGGGAAGCGGGACGTCTCGCCAGTCATCTCGCGTCGCAGCTGGTGCACCTGGCGAAGCTCGCGTACGTCGTCGTCGAGCGCGTGGTGCTGCTCGGGCTCGCCCGCGCCGAGCAGCTCCGGCTCGATGCGGTG
>DATNKN010000313.1:0-3523 GCA_035603375.1 Solirubrobacteraceae bacterium | reverse complement strand
AAGGATCTGGGTATGCGCATGCAATGTGTTGCACGTCGCGCTCCACTCCGCGTAGGAGAGGGTCGACCAGCCCGAGGACATGCACGCACGCTACCGGTCAAGCCTCCAAATCGCTCAGCGACGGCAACTTGTTCCTCATGCAAACGCCACTCGACAGGTGGTGCGTTGCCGCTCTCATAATTTTGGGACAGCCAAACGCGCACCGAGGATCAGGGCTTGACGGTGGGTACGCCGACGCGTGTACTCCGAGCCATGACAACCGTTCGCCCGCCGCGCCGGGATGAGCTTGAACTTTTGCGCGCGATCGAGCGAGACGCCGGGCACGCCTTCGCGGCAATCGGGATGACGCGCATAGCCGTACACGAGCCCCTGCCAGTCGAAGAGCTCGAGACCTTCCGGGCTGCCGGGCGCGCGTGGGTCGCCGTGGACGATGACGACGCGCCAGTTGCCTATCTCCTGGGCACGGTGCTTGACAACTGCGCGCACATTGAGCAGGTGAGCGTCGCCCCATCCCACGCCCGGCGTGGCGTCGGCGCGGCACTGATCGAGCACCTGGCGGCGATCGCGCGCACTGAAGGACGTGCGGCGTTGACGCTCACAACATTTCGCGACGTGCCATGGAACGCGCCCTACTACCGACGACTGGGGTTCGTGATCGTCGAGCCGCGCGACCAGGGCCCGGAGCTCGCCGCCCTCGCCGCACGCGAGACACGCTCAATCCCGACCCGTGCCCCGCGAATCGCCATGCGACGGCCGCTCGCCTGAGCAATCGCGCACAGCCGGCCCGCCGCGCCATCGTCCATCGCGCGCTCGACGCCTGCTCGGCGATTCTGTTGGCGAGAGGATCGCCCGCTCAGATCCTCAGACGACACGGCGTGCGCGTCTCATCGCTTCGCGGGCGCGACTAGTTGGCCGTCTGCGTTTAGCTCGTAGCCCGGCAGGGCAAAGCGCGTGGCGAGGATTTCCGGGACGGCGTCTTGCTCAACCGGGGTGATCGTTACATCGGTAGGGGTCTGGACGGTCAGCGCGAGCCCAGCCCAATCGCTCAGCGACGTGCGCGTGCCATCGTCTGCCTGCGTGCTGACGATCAGCCCGCTGACGAACGGCGACCGGGGATTTGTCGAGGTAAACCAGTTGCTCGTTTCGAGGTCGACGAACGGCACAGGAGTCGGCGGGAAAGCGTAAACGTCGACCCACTCCTCGCCCCGCGCGGTCTGCAGCACGAAGTCCTGCTCCTGCTCGACGACGCGAAAGCGCCAGCCCGACTGCACATACTCCGCACCCGGGCCGAACGGGAGCGGCTCGAGCAGGCTGCCAGCACCAAAGCCGACATCGGCGTGCCAGCGTGAGGCGTCATCACGGACGCGTAGGACGAGATGGGCACGCGGCCGCGTCATCTCGGGCGGCGCGCCGAACCGCACACGCGCAAGGAACAGGTCGACCTCTGAACCCAACGCCTCGAGCGCAGCCTTCAACAGCAAGTTCTGCTCGAAGCAGTACCCACCACGGCGCTCGAAGACAAGCTTTTGCTCGAGGTCCGCCACCGCAAGCGACACCGGCAGCCCGCAGTGCGGATCGAGGTTCTCGAACGGGATTGAGGTGATATGGGCACGATGCACCTCCGCGATGCTCGGAGACCCGTGCAAGCCGATCCGAGCGAGATAGGCCTCAAGGTCGAACATCCCGGACACGTTAGTCCGAGACGCATGTGCTCTCGTCGTCGCGGCTTGCCCTGGTCACTCGTCAACTCGCGAGGACGGCGTGACTGCTGTGCGCGCGAGGCGAGCGCGTGACGGGTGGCGTCGCGGGTGGCTGGGTTTGGATCTTGCGATAGCCACGCGGCACAGCCGACACGGGCCGTGGAGCCCGCTGATTACGCTGAGCGGGTGGCCACGAGGCTGGAGACGCCCCGGCTGGTTCTCCGCACATTCGAGGCGCACGATGTTGATGCGTGGATTGCGATGTTCACGGACCCCGAGGTGACGCGCTTTCTCGGCCCATCGTCTCAGGCCCTGCCTCGAAGCGCGCAAACGTTCCAGGTGCAGATGCAGATGCGGCTTGCGATGGAGGCCGAGCTCGGCTACGCGATGTGGGCGGTGGAGCGCAGATCGACGGGCGATTTCATCGGGCAGTGTGGGCTACGGCCGGCCGCGAGGATGGATCCGAGTGCCGGCTCGGAGATCGACCTCGGTTACCACTTCGCACGCGCGTGCTGGGGGCAGGGTTACGCCACCGAGGCGGTCGTCGCGGTGCTCGCGCACGGCTTCGAGACCGTCGGCTTGACTCGAGTGATGGCGGTCGCTGAGCCTGAGAACATTGGCTCCTGGCGGGTCATGGAGAAGGCCGGAATGCGGCACGAGGGCAGCGCCTCCTACTACGGGCTGCACGGCCTCAAGAAGTACGTCGCCGAGCGCGACTGGTGGCAGCAGCCGCCCGCCACAGCCTGAGGTCAGCCGGGTCCACAGCTTCGCCGCTCCGTCCCGCAAACGTGGTCTCCGAATCACTCACGCGCGACAGCCCCAGGGCCAGGCGCGCCCGCTGGTCGCGCCGAGCGACAACGCGGTGGGTCACGCCTGGGGTGGCGCTTTGGCTGTGGAGGGGGCAACGAGCGCGCAGAAGGCGCGTGTGATGCCGTGGCTATGAGTCGATCCAGTAGCGCCGCCTCGCGGGACCCTCGGGGTGAGCCCGGACATCCTCGAGAACGCCGCCGTTGCGCTCGATGACGCGGGCCGACGCTGCGTTGTCGTCGTCGCAGGTCACCAGCACGCGATCCACGCCCTCGGCGCGCACGATGACCAGGCCCTGTCTGAGGATCTCGCTCGCGTAGCCCCGTCGGCGATAGGCCGGGCGTACGCAGTAGCCAATGTGCCCGCCGAAGTTCGTGAGGAAGTCGTTGAGCTCGTGGCGGATCGAGATGCGACCGACGAGCTCAGCGCCAACGAAGGCCCCGAGAAAGGTCGACGCGACCCAGCTTGTCGACAGGTCGAGTCCGTGCCGACAGCCGTCGAGCTTGCGCAGGTAGTCGGCCCATGGCTGGCTCTGATCCCAGCCGAGCAGGAAATCGAACGCGTCAGATGCGAGCTCGGCGTGCGCGCGGCGCGCGTCAGTCTCGTGCTCGCGCCGTAAGGGGCGCAGTTGAAGTGCCACTGCGTCGATTTTGCCGATAGCAATGAGAGCCCGCTCGTTATCGCGTGGGAGGACTCGCGTAGGCGCTCGCGCTGAGCGTTTCCTACAGCGTGCATTACGCGCCTGCGTTTCGCGCGAAGGGGGCGTCTTGCGAGCGCCGCTGCGCGTGAGCGCATTTTGTGGGAGCAGAACGGGCATGGTTCCGGTGCGGGGTGGCGAATAGCCCCGTGAGCCGCAGAGAAATCGGGGAGGATGTTGCGGTATGAAGCGCCTACTCATCCTGACCGCAGTTGCCGGGCTCGCATTCGCGAGTCCAGTGCTGGCAGCGACCAAGACGCCTAAGACCCCATCGTGCGCGACCGCCAAGGCGTTCCTTCGCCAGCGGGCCGAGGCTGCG
>DATNKN010000308.1:0-12612 GCA_035603375.1 Solirubrobacteraceae bacterium | reverse complement strand
TGTGTGCCCTCACGATCTCCGTCACGCATACGCAGAGCATATCGCGCGCAAGACAGATACGCGCATCGCTCAGCATCTGCTCGGGCACGCTCATCTTGGGACGACCGACACGTACCTGGGCCGTCCGCGCCTCGATGACATGGTGGCGGCGGTGCGAGATGTGACCTACGGTGTACCTCGCCTCTACCTCGCGTGGAACTCGTCCAGGCGTTTGCTTCCAAGCCAGCAGAAGCTTCTGGGAGTCTGCCAATTGCCAGACCAGCCGACCGCCCCAGTCTCCGATTGGCTTGCCAGCACCGACATCGGCGAACTGCCGCAGACGCCTGCGAAGCTGATTGGCCTTGCCGATATAGACGACCTCGGCTCCATCTACCCAGTTCGCACGTAAAGCCTCAGCAGGCACGGTTGGATCGTGGCCCTTGAAGCGTCCAGCGGGGTTCAACGCCAGGAAGGATGGCGCCTCGCTTGACGACCGCATCACAACATACACGCCTCCCGATGAGGGCACGGAGTCGATCTCGGCGCGCACCTGAGCAAACGACATCCAGCCCGTGAAGCTTCCAGTCACCAAAGCGCGTCTGCCGAAAGGCTGGGTCTTCACGATTGCGAGTCCGCTCGACGGAAACTCACGCCAGCCTCCGGGAACTTCTCGACGAGTGCCGTCAATGCGGGCTCGGTATTGACGCCCCACCCCTTGTCGAGCAGCCAGGTTCGGCCGCTCTGGCGGAACGGATGATCGGTGTACCACCAAGCGGAGTCGAATGTCTTGTACGTCGCATGGAAGGCGGGAAGGTAATCGTCAAGTTCGCCCTCGACAGATCGGAAACGAGACCTAAGCGCCTCCCCGATCGCCTCCGCCGGCACACCACGCTCGATCAGGTTCGTGATCATCACGAGCATGGTCTTCCGCTTGTTCTCGTGGGGAAGTTCGTTCCCGTCCACGATCACGTGGTAGCGCGTCATATCGCGGCCCTCACGGGCGGCGCGGTTTGGGGACGTCGATGACGAGGAAGGGGAAGAGTCGCTTGTGATAGGTGAGGCTGAGGAGGCAGTCGAAGCGTTATGTGTGTTGGGTGGCTCGTAAGCTCCCGGCCAGGATGGGGTCTCTGGGCCTGGCCATAGGCCGCAGATCTGCTCCGCCAGTTCGCCGCCTCGATGCTTAATGCCGTCCTCATCCCAGTTCTTGTAGGCGGCCACTTGCTGGTTGAGCGCGAGGAGGCTGTGCTGGACCAGCGCTGGCCGCTTGGTTTTCCACGTGCCGTTCGACAGGGAGGAGTTCAGAGACCCACTGGTGAGCGTTAGGTTGCCGAGTTGGTTGATCCTGGCCTCGCGGTCTTCCGGATCGCTGTCGGCCGGTAGCGGCCAGTGCTCACGCCAGGTTTGCGGCATCAGGTGCTCGACGGTCAGGTTCGTTGGGAGCGTGTAGATGTCCTCGACCTTGTTGTTGCGGCGGAGCAGCATCTCGATCTGCGAGAGCACCATGACGATCCGCTTCTGGCTGATGTAGCCGTAGATGTACCGTGTGGTGAGGAACGAGGTGACCATCTGATTGGTTGGCCAGATCGCCGAGTTCGCGTCAGAGGAGCGAAGGAACTCGACGATGACATCGTCCGCGTGAGCAATGTCGGCCTTGATCGCCTTGAGGAGGTCGGCCATCAGCCGGTTGTAGCCCTGGGTTGCAAGGCCACAAAGCATCCGACGGACCAGCCAGCTTTCGAGCGCGTGCAGCCCCGTATGGCGCTGCTCCAAGGTGATCTCGGGTGAGCGGTAGAGCAGCAGTGCGACCGGTATCACCGTGGTTGTATCCAGTGCGTCGAGGTGGCGGAAGAACTGCTCCTCAACGCTGCCTGGGGGCTGGCTGTCGAAACCTCGGAGCACGGCGGCGTCATCGCATAGCTCGTGGATGAGATCAGCGGTCGGGGACTTGTCTGTGGCCCCGAGGATGTGCGCCCTGAACTCGGCATACAGCTCGGTGGCTGGGATGATGCGGCCTAGCTTCATAGCGAGCCAATGCATCAGGAACAACTCTGCGCGAGGCCGGTTCAAACGTCCTTGGCGGACATCCTCCCGCCAGTACTCGTCACCCAGCTGCGGCTCCCAGACCTCACGGGTCAAGCGGTCGACGTCGGCTTTCTCCCGCTGCGCGCCAAAGAACACGGCGTTCTTGACGAGGTCCATCGCCAGCAGAGGAGTCCCGCGGGCATTTAGGGTCTCGAAGATCACCTGCGGGTTATCGCCGGACTCGAGATTAATCGAGACGACCTGCAGCAGGCTGGTGAGCGTAATCCTCAGTGCCTTGTGTCGCTCCTGCAACTCCTCATGCGAAGGGACATCAGCGTCAAGCCACTCGCGAATCGCTCGGTCAAAAAACGAATGAGCCTCATAGACACGAGTCCCGCGGCTTTCTGCAGCATCCACCCCTGAATCCATGACTTCACGAAATGCTGCTTGGTCGGTGTTGGTCGGCCAGACCTTGAACGTTTCATCACCCGTCGCGAGGTCTGGGTCGTTCTCGATGAGCTTCTTGAGTAGCCGTGCCTGCTGATCTATACCGTCGCACTCTGCGTTGTGCACGGCGGCGGCAATCAAAAGCTGCAGCGTGGTCAGTCGCTGTTGACCATCGATAACCAGGCGTCGTGACGCCTCCCCCGGCGGCGTGTACTGTTGATCGAGCACGATCGCCCCCAGAAAATGCCTGACCGAATCTTCGTCGGCATCAAGATGACGGTCAAGTACTCCCTCGACGTCCTCCCAAAGCGGCTGCCAATGGCCATCCCGCTCCCACACATAGGGACGCTGATACAACGGCACTATCAGCCGGATCGGCGGCTGAAAGATTTCGCTGAGCGTGTTAGTGGCGGGCTTCATGAGGTTAGAAGGTCAAGCATCAATTTCGTGCATGATCTCGTCGGTCTTGGCCAGAACCGTAATGATCCTCTGGTAGTGCTCGATGTCCTTGCTGTCCAGTTTGCTGCCCTTTCGTTCCTTTAGCCACCGTTGTGCAGGCAGGTATCCGCCGACCGGCAGGTTCCAAGTGACCTCTGGGACCGCGCCAAAATACTGATCACCATTGATCCAAACTCGCTCAGCGTCGAACCGGACAGTCTCGACAACGTCGCTGCCGACAACGGGATAGGTCGTGACAACATCGGTCGCCGCGCTTGTGTCCATCAGATGTAGGTCGCGCAACCGCCGCCCAAATCCAACAAACATGCTCCACTCGTCGTCGTCGCGCGGGACCGGTACACGCGGGAAGTCGTTCTTGAGGAACGTCTCATAGGTGGCACGGTAGGCCGGGCTGTGCAGGATGCCGTAGACGTAGTCAAGTACGTCCTCGGGCGCGACCACTGCGCTGACATTCTTGGTCAGCCGCAGCAGCGTGACGGTATCAAGATTGGCCTCGCAGCTTCCATCATCATGATGAAGGTACAGGGGGATCTCGAGAGGGATTCCCTTGTTGCTGTAGTGAATGCGATTGTCTGCCACGTGTGGCGTCACCTGGACATGCGACCAGCTATCCGTGATCGCTTGTCGTGACACGATCAATCCTAGGTTCGCATGACCCAGGAAGTGTCGAGACATCTTGTCGCGGGTACGCCAGATCACGTGTTTGTCCAAATAGGTCCAACGCTCATCGAAGGGCCGGTAGGCGTAACGGATAACCCGCGACCCGTCGAACTCAAAGCCAGGCTGTTGGCTGACGATCCATTCAGGATAGTTCTTGCCAAGCGCAAACTCGCGCCTGAGCCCTGCCGCGTCGTAGTCGCCAGATGCAAATCGAATGAGACGCGCTTCGAGAGCCGTGCGGGACCTTGCAACGATAAACGGATCGCCCATTGTGACGACGCCAGTCACCTTCACCGGACAGAGATCTGCCACGGAGATACCGTCTAGATACTCGTCCTCGCCACTGAGGTCGCGGGGGAGGAAGTAATGCATAGGTTCAACAAGTTCCAGCTCCTTCCAATCTGCGTCATCGGCGTTCAACTGCATGAACTTCTCTAGACGGGTGCCCCACAGGTCGGCGTGCATTACCCGAGCGGGCTGACGTTTCGTCCGTCGGTTGGCGGTCTCCTTTCCGGTCCGGACTCCGAACATAATCGCTACGCCTTGCTGAATCTGGAAGATGTTTTCGTCCTTGCCTCCGCTGGGGTTGGTCTCCTTCTTCATGGTGTTGCCGTGTAGATCCAGTACATAGATCGAATCGAAAGTCTGAGCGAGGCGCCAGCGCATTCCTCGGAAGGTCGGATTGTCTAGGTATCCATGATTGGTGATCATTGCCACTACCCCTGAGCCATTGCGCTCGATCATCTGCTCCGCAAATGACAAGAACTTCACATAGTCATCGTTTAGCCAGTGCTTACGCTCCTTTAGTTTGGCCTGCCCACCAGGCTCCACCTTATACCTATCGACGAGGGCGTTCGCCCACTCGGTCTCATTGGACGAGATCGCGGCGTACGGGGGATTACCGATAACCACCATGACTGGTCGCTCTGTCTTGATCTCCCCGGCGTGAAGCGCCTCTTGGGCAACCGCCTCAGCGAGTCCGAAGTGGAACAAGGTTTGGGGCTGGTTCATTCCTTCCTCGAGGGCGTTGGTGAGATACACGCCCAATCGGCCACCGAAGTCGCTGACGCCACTCTCACGCAGCGTCAACCCGAGCTTGAGGTGAGCAACAGTGTACGGCGCCATCATGAGCTCAAACCCAGAGAGCCGTGGGACTAGATCTTCTCGTACGTAGGCCGGCCACCTACCTTCCTGACCGTGAAAGCCTCGGCGAATGAACTCGATAATCTCGTTGAGGAAGGTGGCTGTTCCCACCGCTGGGTCGAGAATCTGGACCTTGTGGAATTCATAAGCGACCTTCTTGTCGGCTCGAACTACCGTCCGCCGCGTCTTGGATGTGTCAGCGATGCCGGCAGTCAGGCCGAACTCGGCCTTGAGAAGGTGATCGACCATCCGCACCATGAAGCGCACGACGGGCACGGGTGTGTAATAGGCGCCCATTCGCTTGCGCTGATCAGGGTCATAAGCTTGCAGGAAATCCTCGTAAAAGTGAATGATGGGGTCCATATCGTCGGTCTGCTCGCCGGTCAAGCTCGGCTGCATGAGGTGTTGGTGAACGATCTCTCGGACGCCGCTGACTGCAAAGATTTCGCACAGCTCATCGACGATGCGGGCCAATCTCCAGTCGAAGTTGGCACCGGCAATGTGGTCAAAGAACTGCTGCAGAAAGGGATTGCTTGCGGGCACTAGTTCGCGGGCCTTGGCGCGGGTGAAGTTGTCGGGCGATGTGTCGTTGTAGCGTGCGGCGAACAGCCCATAGACCAGGGTTTGCGCGTACATGTCCGCAAAACTGCCCTTGTCGAGATCGTGGACGAGCAGTTCCTTGATCATTCCGTATATGCCTAGGAGCTCGGCGTTGCTCTCGGAGTCGACACTCAGGTAGTAGCCAACTGCGGTGCGGATGCGACGACCCATACCGCCCATTACCTGTGCCAAGCGAACGCCGCTCCTAATCGGTTGCGGCTTCTGGGCGAGAAAGCTACTCAGAAGGCTGGCAAGCATCTCGTAATTCTCCGGCAGCAACTTGATCGTGCTGTCTTTGTTCTCGCCGATCACAACGTCGGCATAGCGACTACCGCTGGAGTAGAAGCGAAACTCGACGTAGTTCGTGAGATAGAGATTTGAGTAGCCAGAGTAACGCTGAAGCTGCTCGGTCTTCTCGATTTTGGTCAGATCGGCGGTGAGGTCCTTCGCCTCGGCCCAACCGAGGATCAGGGTCTTGGAGCCGCGCCGGAGGAAAACGAAATCGGGAGAGCCGTACTCAGACTGTCTGGGATCGTTGACTGCGTCGATCTCGTCGGTCTGCTCCATAAGCCGCTGGAGCGCTGGGCGATAGGCGTGCTCAGCAGCGTGACCGGTGGCGAGCAGCCGTTGCAGCTCGCTCGCATATTGCTCTACAGCCTCAACTGACAGCATCGCTCACGCCTTCATGCCTCGACATACTCGGCCACTGCGTTGATACGACTGGAGCGCAGCTTCCAGTAGTCGCTCTGCGTGCTGATGACCGCGCCTGGATCCGGTTCGTTCGAACATGACCTGGAGACTAATCGGCTGGGTGGTCATGGGCCATCCAGGTGCCATCTTCGGCTTCGAGGAGTGATCGCGAACCAGAGTCGGTACCGTGAGGTTCTGTTCGGTGACTAGACGAACATATGTTCGGCAGCCGTGAAGGAGCGAGCAGGCCAACGTCGAAGGAGAATCGGTGCCGGGCCCTAGGGCAATCGAGTGGACAGAGGCGACCTGGAAACCCGGTGACGGGTTGCGACAAGGTCTCGCCGGGCTGCGCGCACTGCTACGCGGAGACGTTCGCGGAGCGCTGGCGCGGGATCCCGGGGCACCCGTACGAGCAGGGGTTTGCACTCAAGCTCTGGCCGCAGCCGTTGAAATGGTCACGACCTCGTCAACTCGATGAGCGACCTCTTCCACGAGTGCATTCCCGACGCCTACATCGAACGGGTCTTCGAGATCATGGGGCGGGCCCATCGGCACACGTTTCAGATCCTGACTAAGCGTCATGAGCGCCTGGCCGACCTGGCGCCGTTGCTGTCATGGCACCCGAACATCTGGATCGGCGTCACGATCGAGAACCGTCGCTTCGTGCATCGCGCCGACTACCTGCGCGAGGTCGATGCGGCAGTGCGGTTCATCTCCGCTGAGCCGTTGCTCGGGCCGCTCGAAGGACTCGATTTGACGGGCATCGACTGGCTCATCTCCGGCGGCGAGTCCGGCTTCAAGCACCGACCCGTGAGGATCGAGTGGCTGCGCGACCTGCGCGACCGCTGCGCAGACGAGGACGTCGCGTACTTCTTCAAGCAGTGGGGCGGCCACCGACCGAAGTCCGGCGGTCGTCTGCTGGACGGACGCACCTGGGATGAGATGCCGAGGTCGCCGACGCTGCAACTGGCATGAGCAAGCACCCAGGTCGACCGTGGGGCTATTGGACCCGGTTGAAGCTCGCGATCCTCGCCGACTATCTACCCGCATTCCTGCGCGCATCCGCCGGCAAGAGCACGGAGTTCGTGTATCTCGACGCGTTTGCGGGTGAGGGGCTCGGGATCGACCGGCTGACCGGCGAGGAGTTCAACGGTTCAGCTCGCATCGCACTCGCACTTCCGGCTTGGTCGTCGTGAGAGCACCGACGCCAAACAGGTTCTCGAAGTCGGTGCGCTCATTATCGGACAACTGATAGGTCGCCGTGACGACGTCCGGTGGCTCGCCGGCCTCCATCGCCTTCTCCCCCTCAGACAAGAGCCACGCAGGATAGTCCCGGACAATGTCGATCTGTCGATCTCCAGTGGCCGGGTTGAGCAACTCCACCGCCATGAGGAAACTCGTCTTGCCGGAATCGTTCTTGCCAACGAAACAACAGATATCGTCGACGTTGACGAGGCCACTATCGACTACGGATCGGTAGTTCGTAACGTGAACTTGCTTTAGGCGCACAAAAGCAAGCTAACGCTCGCGTCGGACACTGGTGCGTCAGAAGAGCGCCTGCGCGCGACTTCGATTCGCCCGCGAGCACCGGATCGCGGGCGGCGGGCGAGCTGTCACGTCGGCCGGACGCCGTAGCATCGATTGCTCAACGGATCTTGCGGAGGAGGAGAGGTGGGATGGCGCAGACGCTGACACTTGAGACTACGGTGGTCCAGCGAGAGACTCATCGGAGCGTCGAGATTGTGTTCGCGCCCGCGGAAAGTCTCCGCCTGGTGGGCGTGCGGACGCCGATCGACATGGCTGAAATCTTGGGGTTGCGACCCGGCGTGCCGGTGCGTACGCCCGAGGAGATCCAGGATCTCCTCTTTGCCTCACTCGCCGGGCGGGTCTATCCATTCGACGAGGGCTCATTCGATCGTTGGCGACCTCAGAGGCTCGCGTCGCGCGGCTCTGCGGACGCGCTGTTCGCTGAGCAGCTCGCGACCAACGATCTCGTGCCGGTGTCGAGTTCCCCAATACGCTGCGCTTCGCTCACCACGCTTGTCACGCAAGGATCAGCCTGGCTGTATCGGGTGCCGACATGGTGTTCCACAGTCCGCTTCAGGGCCTCGGGCTTCTCGTGTTCTCAGAGCTTGGGCTGACGGTCGCCGCCGTCTCGCGTGCAGCGAGAGAGACGCTGGTTGTAGCGGTCAAGTATCGACTTCGCCAGCGACTTGGGATACCTCCCGACTGGGTTCCTCCGGAGGATCGCCGCTGATGCCGGACGGCTGCCGGAGCTTCAGTGGTGAGGAGGATTGGCAAGGCATCACCTCCAGGCCATATCTGAAGGGTCGGAAGCGCTGGTAGCGATTGTGAGCGAGGATCGGCCGGGTGTGGTTGCTGCCGCCGAGACGGTGATCGGTGCCACGGTGTCGGCGACGGCTGTGTTGGCAGCACGCGCCGGTCAGACAGCGACACGGCAGGGACACGAGGGCCATTTGGTACCCACGAGTGGTACCCACAGGACATAACGACCTACGAATCACGTGCCCTGACGGGACAAAACCCGACGTTAGCAGGAGTTTGTAAGGTGGGCGATACTGGGCTCGAACCAGTGACCTCCGCCTTGTCGAGGCGGCGCTCTCCCAGCTGAGCTAATCGCCCTGGGAACCGCTCTAGCCTATCAACGGAGCGCCGTTTGGGATCGCATGCGTGGGCTGCCCGCGGCGCCTCCGCGCAGCCACTCGAAGCAGATCGTCCCGCGACCGGCGATCAGGCCCGGCCGCGGGACGTCTGGATCTCAAGCCTCTTGAATCACGGCACGATCACAGTCTGGCCTTCGCGTCCTTCACCGGCCGATTCCGCGCCTTGCGCTCCGGCGCCGGTCGCACCGTCTTCGCCGGTCCCTTCAGTGCCCGTGCCGCCGTTTGATTCGTAGCCGCGCGGGCCAAGTTCACGACTTTCGTCTTCGCTGCCCTGGCTCGTCTGCGGTCCTTCGCTCCCATATGGCGATTCCGTGCCGTAGGGCGAGGATTCGGTGCCGCTGCGCTGCACTCGCGATCCGCCTTCGGTGCCCTGGGTCGTGGTGCTGCCGCCGCCAGACTCGATCGTCTTGACTACTTCGGCGACTGTGTTCGAGGAGATCGCGAAGCCCACACCGGTGCTGCCGGGTTGGGAACCTTCAGTGCGCGCCGCGTCGCTTGCGATCTGTGAGTTCACGCCGATCACGTCACCTTCGGTGTTGAGCAGCGGACCACCGGAGTTGCCCGGGTTCAATGGCGCGTCTGTTTGAATCACGTTCTTGATCGTCACCCCGTCGGGAGCGGAAATTTCGCGGCCGAGCGCTGACACGATTCCCTTTGTGAGCGTCTCATCCAGGCCATACGGGTTTCCGAGCGCATACACGGAATCGCCGACCTGCACGGAGCTCGAGCTAACCAGCTTCAGGGGTTGCAGACCAAGTCCCGAGGGATCGACCTTAATCAGGGCAAGGTCGCTATTGGGATCGGCACCAACCACGCTAGCCGCGCGCGTCACGCTCGTGGACTTGCCGGGACTCACGGAGATGCTCGTGCCTTCGGAGATCACATGATTGTTGGTGAGAATCAAGCCTTCGTCGTTGAGCACTATCCCGGTGCCGCTATCGCCCCCATCGGCGGTGGTCGCCTTGATCGACACCACGCCCGACGCATCGCGCTGATACACCTGTGTGGCGGTCGGCGTCGTGGCGGACACGTCCTTCGCCACGCCGGCTGTCGAGCCGCTCACGGGCGTGGCAGTTGTGCGGGTAACGCGACCCGGGCTCGAGCCACCGGCCACAGCGAAGACGACGCTCGCTGCCGCTGCTCCTACGAGAGCCGCAACCATCATGGGAAGAAATACGCGCTTCACGATGCACCTCCGAGTTCGGGAGTCTCAGTGTGCGCGCTATTCATCTGTGAGCGCTAACGCTTATCGAAAGCGCCCCTAACGAGATCGGAAAAGCTTGATAACGGAGATCAACGCCGAGCGTAAGCAGCGATATACGCCGTCCGACTGGCTCTAGGCGGATCGCCAGACCGGCTCGCGGGCCGCTACGCTACGGATGCCCCTGGCGACGTGGCGGAGTGGCTACGCAGCGGCCTGCAAAGCCGTCTACACCGGTTCGATTCCGGTCGTCGCCTCTAATGAGAACAGCCTGCAAAACGGCACTTTTTGGGCTCGCTGGCAGCTCCCCAAAAACGCCGAAAAAGGCCAACTCTCCCCAAACTCTCCCCAACTCGGGCCTTTTGCCGGGGCAAAAAGAGGGGCGAGCCACCAGGCCCGCCCCTCGGAAAAGCCCGCTGATCGGCGCGTCAGGCGGCGGGGCGCAGCGGGATCACCTTTGCCGGCGCGCTCGGTGGTGCGTCACGATCCCGGCCGCCACGGTCGCCCCACAGCTCCGTGAGCTTCGCCGCGCCGTCTGCGTCGGGCGCATAGTGCAGATAGCGTTCGGTCGTGGTGATGTGGCGGTGGCCCATCATCCGCTGAACCTCGTGGATCTTGAACTTGCGGATCGCCTGCCCACTGCGGGCGCGGTGTCCGGCTTTGCACTCGCGATCGCGCTCGCCCGTTCCAATCCGGCAAAGCCGACGCTCACCATCGCGATGCTGCTGCTGTCCGGTGCCGCACGCCTTCTCATCCCGCTGTTTCCCACCGACCAGGCCGGCAGCCGCTTCCAGACCATCAAGGGAACCATCCACATGGTGTTGGCGGTCACGGTCTTCGCGTCAATCGCCGTTGCCGCCTCAAACCTCGGCGGGACCCTCGGCCACGAGGCCGCCTGGTCATCAGTGAAAGGGCTGGTCGACGGGTGGCTGCCCTGGGTGATCACCGGAACCGCAATCGCTACAGGCATCGCGATCGCGGGCCCGCGGCTGGGACGCATCTTCGGCCTCGTCGAGCGGCTCTACTACCTGTCGTCAATTACATGGTTCCTCGTCGTGTCGATCGAACTAGCCCGAATCGGCGGCTGATCATGAGCTCCGCCGCCGTTGACCCTCGAGGCCTCGCCGCTCGCCGCTGGTGGGCGCTCGGGGCGGTGTTCCTGACCATCTTGTGCGTGGGAATCGACAGTACGGTACTCAGCGTGGCGCTGCCCACCCTGGCGAGATCGCTGCACGCCTCGGAGCCGGACTTGCAGTGGTTCTCCTCGGGGTACTTCCTTGTCCTCGCGGCAGCGATGCTTCCGGCCGGACTGCTGGGTGACCGTTACGGCCACAAGAAGGTCTTCTTGTTCTCCCTGGGGCTCTTCGGGCTCGGTTCGACCGGGTGCGCGTTCTCAACCTCGGTGGCTGAGTTCATGGCCGCCCGGGTGCTTCTCGGGCTCGCCGGCGCCGGTGTGATCGTGATGGCGATCTCCTCGCTGACGGTGCTGTTCAGCAAGGAGGAGCGGCCAAAGGCAGTGGGGATTCTGGGGGCTGGGAACTTCCTGGCGATGCCGATCGGTCCCATCCTGGGCGGATGGATTCTGACCAACTACTGGTGGGGCTGGGTGTTCCTGATCAACGTTCCGGTCGTCTTGATCGGTTTCGCGGCTGCCGCCGTTCTGTTGCCGGAGTTTCGAGCTCCGCAGCAACCGGGCTGGGATTTGACCGGAGTAGGCGCTTCTGTCCTCGGCCTCGTGGCGGTCACTTACGGACTGATCAGAGCGGGCGAGGACGGCTGGAGTAATCTCGCTGCCCTGCTCATGATCTTCGTGGGCATCGCGATCCTGGTCGGGTTCCTCGCCTGGGAGCGCCGGTTGACGCGTCGTCCCGGTGGTCAGCCGCTGCTCGACATGACGCTGTTCAGCTCGGCTTCGTTCACGTGGGGCGCGATCTTCGCCGCCATGTCGTTCCTTTCCTTGATCGGGGTGCTGTTCACGATGCCACAGTACTTCCAGGGAGTGCTCGGCACGACGGCGATGGGTTCGGGTCTGAGGCTCTTGCCGCTGGTCGGTGGGGTCCTGGTCGGGGCCGTTCCGGCTTCTGAGGTCGCCAAGCTCGTTGGCGCCAAGATTGCCGTTGCGGCCGGGTTCGGCCTGCTGGTGGTGGGGCTGCTCCTGGGAGCCAGCACGAGCGTCGATTCGAGTGGCTTGTTTGTGGCGGTGTGGATGGTGGTGGTCGGGGCAGGGATGGGCCTCGCGCTGGCTACCTCGACTTCCGCGGCGCTCGTAGAGCTGTCTCCGGATCGCAGCGGGGTTGGCTCGGGAGTGTTGGAGGCGATCGATGAGGTCGGTGGGCCATTCGGCATCGCGATCCTCGGCAGCGTTGTGACCGCCGGCTACGTCGCCCACCTCAGCCTTTCGGGCCTATCGGGACGAGCCGCCAGCGCTGTTCGCCAGAGCGTCTTTGGTGGCGTGGCAGTCGCACACCAGCTGCAGTCATCCCCGCTACTGACGTCCGTGCGAACCGCCTTCGTGCAAGGCATGGACAACGCGCTGCTCGTCTCAGCCGGGATCGCCCTCAGCGGCGTCCTCCTCAGCCTGCTCTACCTGCCAAGGTCGAACGCCCCTACGGGTAGCGAGCAGCCAACTGCCGGCAAGGAGCTCGCTGTGGCAGCCGTTAGATGATCGCCCCGCACGTAGTAGACTTCGCGAAAGAGGGCATCGGTGTGCGGTCGGTCCTGCGGGAC
>DATNKN010000304.1:0-8722 GCA_035603375.1 Solirubrobacteraceae bacterium | reverse complement strand
CCCGAACCACCTGACGGTCGAGGGCAAGCTTGAAATGCTCGCCCCAGGATCCAAGAACGGCAAGAAGCTCACGCCACTCGGGACGATCTCATTCACGATCGCCTCGAACGGCACCACGAGTGTGAAACTCAAGCTCTCGAGCGCCAACTACGCCACGCTGGTCAAGCACAAGCGACTGCGCGTGGTCGTGAAGATCACGACCACCGCCAACAGCGAGTCGACGCCCGCCAAGAGCTACGGCATGACGCTCAGCCTCGCGCAGAGCACGACAACGACACACAAGCACTGACACGACACGTAGTACTGAAGCACCGCAACGGTGGGTGGGCAGCCTTGGTAGGGACTGCCCACCCGTCGGCGCGCTTGGGCCCGCGGCCCGTACACTGCGCCAGATGCCCCTGATCCACACCTGCTATCGCATCGGCGACATCGACCGCTCAATCGCCTTCTACAACGCGCTCGGCTTCCAGGAGGTCGGACGCATCCCGATCGGCGACGAGGCGATCAACGTGTTCATGAACCAGCCCGGCGACGGCGACATGCCACGCCTGGAGCTGACCCACAACTTCGGCGTGGACTCCTACGAGATCGGCACCGGCTACGGCCACATTGCGATCACCGCATCCGACCTCGACGGCCTGCTCGCACGCCTGTCCGAGCAGGGCATCGAGCCCGAGAAGCCACCGTATTCCGTGCGCGAGGGCGGCTCACGGCTCTGCTTTGTTAGAGACCCCGACGGGTACAGGGTCGAGTTGATAGAGCACGGTTGATTCCGCACTAAAAACCAAATCTTTGTGCGCTTCTTGCCAGAATCGCGGTCCGGCGCCCGCGGCATGTAGGGTCCAGTGCGTCGAATAAGCAGGACCTTTCGCAGAACCGTCAACCTCGCACCCAACGGATCAATGCGCTGTGATCAACCCCACGTCAGCTCAGCTCGTCCAGCTTGCCTGGGATGTTTTGCCGGCAGGCGATCGACGCCTTCTGGAGCAGATAGGCGCAAGCCGGTGGGAGATCGTTGCGGAACCGCTAGGAGTGGCCGTCGACGCGCGCCTACGCTCGGCCGGGCACAACGGGCACACCCCTGGCCACATCCAGGCGGACAACGCCGCCCTCGGGATGTGGATACGCGAGCTGCGCTTGGTGTTGATCAACGAGAAGCACCAGGCACTGATCGACACGGACCAGTCCACACGAGAAGCGCTCTTGACGTGGCTGGCCTGGCACGAGTGGGGCCACGCACTCAGCATCGAAGGTCCGTCGGCGCATGATCCGGCAGAGGGCGACAGGCTCTTGGCACTCGCGCCGGACGGAATACGCGAGCGCATCCGACGGGCCCACTACCCTCGTCGTGAGCGTATTCACGAGCTGATCGCCGAAACTTATGCTCTGCTCATGCGGGAAAAGATAGAAGGGCGATCAGGACGACCATCATGGCTACCAAACGAGATATACAACTTGATGGCTCGTGTGGCAAGCGCGTCGCACAGCGAGGGTTCACGCTAGCGCCAGGCGAAACTGCCGAGCAGTTCTTGGCTGAGCGAGACCAACTCCTCAAGAGCGTTGGCATCGAGCCGCAATGGCCCGGCGCAAAGGAGATCAGGCGTAAGCTCGAAGCTGGCGAGCTTGGCGACTAGGGCATCGCCGAGCAACTCTCAATAGCGCAGCCGCAGCATCCACGGTCCGACTCGCTCAAATCGGTCGGGGGCAAGTGGACCTTTTCGCCATGAGTTGCAAACCGTCCTTTAGCTCGACGGGTACCGTATCGAGATCATCGAGCAGAGCTAAACGGCAGCGCTTCGCGTCAAATGGCGACTGCCGAGGACCCGACCAACTTCGCCAGATTCTCCAAATACCGCCCGCTGCCCACGTCGTGGCGCCACTGCAGCGGGCCACGCACCGAGCTGGCGCACTCCACCAGCCGTAGCCGCGCCTGCTCCAACGTCGGCGCGGTCGTCGTGAGCGCCACTGCCCGGGACGTGCCCACGGTGCGATACGTGTTCTCGCCGCTCTGGACGGCCGAGGCGAAGAACACGTGGCATCCCGCTCGCCCACTTGCGTCAGGCGCTTCAAGCGCTGCCCGATCCAGCTCGAACTCGTACGGCTCGCCAGCGCGCAGCGCATAGTCGGGCGAGACGAGATACAGCACAAGCGACGCTTCCTTGCGCAGCTCGACGTCGCCCGGGCTCAGCGTGCCCGCTGCCAGGTGGCCCATCACGTAGGGCCAGTCGCCCTCGAAGAGACTCATGATGTTCATGCACTCGGGATCGCCGAAGCGCGCGTTGAACTCGATCACCTTGACACCGCTGGCGGTGGCGAAGAAGCCGCTGTTCATGATGCCCGTGAAGCGACGCCCGAGCTGGCCGAGCCGCTCGATTACGCGTTGGATGATCGAGCACGCCTGGCGGTACTGCGCCTCGCTCAAGAACGGCAGCGTCCCGTCGGCGAGCGAGAGCGAGCCCATCCCGCCGGTGCCCGGTCCCTCGTCGCCGTCGTAGCGATAGGGATAGTCGTAGGTCGGCGCGGGAAAGACCATCGTCTTGCCATCGCTGATCGCCTGGATCGTGAACTCGCCGCCGAGGATCTTCTCCTCGATCAGCACCGAGTCCCCGGGCGCCGCGCGCGCCAGCAGCTCGCGCGCATACTCTCCGGCAGCCTCGTGATCGGCCAGGTGCGGACCCATCACCTTGACCCCCTTGCCGCCCGTCAACCCGGAGGGCTTGACCACCACCGGGGTGGAGCCAAAGGAGTCGAGCGCCTCGCGCACCGCCTCGGGCGCGTGCACGACCCGCAGCAGCGGCACCGCCTCGGGCGCGACTTCCGCGAGCAGCGCGCGCGCGAACGCCTTGTTCCACTCGATCTCCGCGCCGGCACGGGTCGGCCCGACCGCGGCCGTGCCCTGCTCCAGCAACGCGTCGACCACGCCGGCGGCCAGCGGCTCGTCGGCGCTCACCATCGCAATGTCGATCTCGCGCGCACGCGCGAACGCGGCAACGGCGCGCGGATCGCTGACATCGCCTATCTCGTAGCTGCCTCCGGAAGCGTCGGCACTCGCCAGCAGCGACGGGTTCTCGTGGCCCATGAACGCGTGCAGCTCACTGTGCTGGGCCATGCGAAAGGCAAGCGCGCTCTCTCGTCCGCCGTGACCGATGATCAGAGTGCGCATCCGGCGGCGATTGTATCCGGGGGCGTGCCGGCCAGACCTTACCCTGGACCGCGCTGGAGCCGGTCGCACCTGGACCTGCGGGCCCTCGTCGCACCCGGACCTGCTGGCGTCCGTCGCACCATGCCTATAGTGGTCGCGCTGTGGAACTTGGCCTGGCCACCTTCGCCGACGTCGCCCCCGGTGCCTCCCCGGCGCGCGTGGCCGAGCGTCTGCGGGAGCTGCTGGAGGAGATCGAGCTGGCCGACCGCCTCGGCCTGGAGGTGTTCGGGGTCGGCGAGCACCATCGGCGCGACTACTCGGTATCCGCTCCCACTGTCGCCCTTGCCGCGGCGGCGGCGCGCACTGAGAAAATCCGCCTGTCAAGCGCCGTGACCGTGCTCAGCTCAGCCGACCCGGTGAGCGTGTTCGAGGAGTTCGCGACGCTCGACCTGCTCTCCGGTGGGCGTGCCGAGATCATGGCCGGACGGGGATCGTTCACGGAGTCCTTCCCGCTGTATGGCTACGAGCTGGAGGACTACGACGAGCTGTTTGCCGAGAAACTGGAGCTGCTGCTCGCGCTGCGCGCCTCCGAGCACGTCACCTGGTCGGGGCACCATCGTGCCGCGCTGCACGACGCCGCTGTTTATCCACGCCCATTGCAACAGCCGCTGCCGGTATGGATCGCAGTCGGCGGCACGCCCGCCTCGGTCGCCCGCGCCGGGATGCTCGGCCTGCCCCTGATGATCGCCATCATCGGCGGCGCCCCCGCTCGCTTCGCGCCGCTGGTAGAGCTTTATCGCGAGGCGGCCCGGCGAGCTGAGGTGGAGCCCTCGAAGCTGGCGGTCGGCATCAACTCGCACATGTACATAGCTGACACCGCCAAGCGCGCGGCCGACGAGTTCTTCGGGCCCTACTCGCAGATGATGAACCGCATCGGGCGCGAGCGCGGCTGGCCGCCGATGAGTCGCGCTCAGTTCGATGCGGGCTGCGCGCCGGAGGGTCATCTGCTCGTGGGCACGCCAGAGCAGGTGGCGGAGAAGATCGTCGCCCACCACGAGCTGTTTCACCACGACCGCTTCCTCGGCCACATCAGCGTCGGCGTGCTACCCCACGAAAAGGCGCTGCGCGCGACCGAGCTGTTCGCCACAGAGGTCGCCTCGCGCGTGCGCGCGAAACTCGCTGCCTCCGACATCCTCGGCGCTGCCCCCGACCCCACCGACGACACTGGCTCTGCAGGCTCGTCCACCAGCGCCGGCGCTACCCTTCCTGGCAGCGATGGCTGACACGGGCAAGATCGCCAAGAACCTGGAGCGCTTCGCGCAGGCAGTCGCGGCACACGACCGCGAGAACCCGACGCATACCGCGTATGGGATCGGGCTTGCGTACTTCGACATGGAGCGCCTCGGCCTGGAGGAGGGCGAGGAGATCCTGCCCGGCATCACGATCCACGCCGACAGCGGGCAGAGTTCCAATTTCCGCGTGCTGTGCGACGGACAGCACGACGAGGGCGCGGTCGAGTCCGAGGAAGAGGTCGTGGAGGCTGTGTCCACGCAGGCGCTGCCGATGGTTTCGCCGGACCCGATGGTTTCGCCGGACCCGATGGTTTCGCCGGCCCGATGGTCTCGCCGGCCCGATGGTCTCGCCGGCCCGATGGTCTTGACGGCCCGATGGTCTTGACGGGGCCTCTCGCCGCGCGTGTTGTGATTAACTTTTTTTACCGACTACAGTAATAGCTACATTTTGTAGTCACTATCGCGCTCTTTTAAAAAGAGTAATAACCAACACCCACCCGCACCGCCGCGCTACCCGCTAAACCGCCAAATACTACCTGCGGTGCTACCCCACCGAAGCTCTCGCGTCACCCGCCACGCCGCCGTCCCCCCGCTACGCGACCCGTCCGACAATCGTCGCCACAAGCCGCTCGATCGTCGGGCAGACGATGTCGTGACGCGCCGCGGCGCGCAGCACCGCACCCGGGATCGCGTCGAGCTCGGGGGGACGCCCGGCGGCGATGTCGCGCTGCATCGAGCTACCGAGCGTGTCGTGCGCGGCGGTCAGTTCGCCGAGCGGATCGCCGCTTGGGATCGAGGCGCCCTCGGCCCGTGCCACCGCGCAACCCTCTTCGATCGCGCCGACCAGCTCGGCGCGTAGCTGGGGCGTCGAGCGGATCTCGCCGAGCAGCTTGTCGTACGCGCTCGTGGTGCACGCGAGCGCGTTGAGCCGCACGAGCTTCGACCACAGTACCTGTGGCTCGGAGTCACCCACTCGCGCGGGGATGCCGGCATCCGAGAGCGTCTGCGCAAGCGCCGCCATCCTCCCGCCGATACCGGGGTAGCGCGAGGCCATGTCCACCCGTAGGAACTTGCTCGTGTGGACGACGACACCCGGCTCGGGCCGGTCGGCCTCGACGCGAATCGTGCCGGCCACGACCGTCTCCGGGGCAAAGCGCTCGCGCAACAGGGCAACGTGGTCGAGCCCGTTGAGCAGTGGCAGCACGAGCTTCGGCGCGACCGCCACCCGCTCCAGCGCCTCCGATAGACCCGCGGCCTTGGTGGCCACGATCAGTACATCTGTCGGCTCCGCGAGCCGCGCGACCGCCGGCGGGCGAGCGAGGAAATCCCCCAGTAGCACGCTGTTGACCGCCAGGCCTCGCAGCGAAATCGCCTCAACCGTAGAGTCGCGCGCGACGATGAGCACCGGCGTGCCCGCACGCGCCAGCGCCCCGGCAACCAGCCCGCCAACCCCTCCGGGCCCGAGCACCGCGACCCTCACGACAGCCGACCCCGCAAACACCAACCCCGCACGCGCCGATCCCGCAAACGCCGGCTTCTCGACAACTGGTCCCCCGACGGCGAGCCGCTCACGACAGCGGATCCACAAGCACGCCCGGATTCATGATGCCGCGCGGGTCCACGGCGGCCTTGGCACCATGCAGCGCGGCCGCGAACGGGTCGGGGCGCTGGCGGTCATACCAGGGCCGATGATCGCGGCCGACCGCGTGGTGATGGGTGATGGTGGCGCCCTCGCCGATCAGCACGTCGGAGACGGCGGCCTTGATCGCCTGCCACTGCTCGACCTCCTCACCGCGCTGCGCGGGGGCGAGCACCGTGTAGTAGGGGGCCGGCCCGTCGGGGTAGACGTGGGTGAAGCGGCAGGACACGTGCGCGACGCCGCTCACGTCCTCGGCTGCCGCGCGCGCCGCAGCCATGACGCGCTCGTGGAAGGCGGGGAAGCGATCCCATGTGATTGCCGTCTCGAATGTCTCCGACAGCACGCCCATCGCGACGAAGATGTCGCGCACGTAGGGCGCGCGCAGAAACGCTTCGCGCCAGGCACCCACGCCGCTTGTGCCCGCATGCGTGCTCTCCCTCCCGCCCGAGCCGGCGCCGCTGCCGCTGCCACGCCGCTCGCCGACCTCCCCGCCATGCTCGGCGCAGATCGCAAGCGCCCGGTCCATAGCGAAGTCGACCGGATGGTCGCTCGACTCGAAGCCAAGCACCAACAGCGCGAAGCTGCCGTCGCCGGACATCGTGAAGCGCGCCTCGGCAGGGTCGATCAGACGACAATTGCTCGGGTGCAGACCCGACTGGGAGAGCGCGCGCACGCACTCGGCGCCAAGCGCGAACGTGGCAAAGAGCACCCCCGCCGAGGAACGATGCTCGGGCCGCGGCTGAATGCGCACCCACGCCTCCGTGACCACCCCGAGCGTGCCCTCCGAGCCGACGAGCAGGCGGTCGGGGCTGGGGCCGGCGCCTGAGCCGGGCAGCCGTCGCGAAGCCCACACCCCGGCCGGCGTGAGCGCGCGCACCGACTCGACAAAATCCTCCATGTGCGTCCACACGGTCGCGAAGTGCCCGGCGGCACGTGTGGCGATCCAGCCGCCGAGCGTGGAAAGCTCGAACGATTGGGGAAAGTGGCGCAGGGTGAAGCCGCTCCGGGCCAGCTGAGCCTCCAGCTCAGGGCCGCTGGCTCCGCCCTGGATGCGCGCGGCACGCGAAACGTCGTCAACCTCGATCACGCGGTTCAGTCGTCTGAGGTCGATCGAGATGGCACCGTTGTAGGCACTGTCTACACAAGGCTGCACACCACCTACGACGCTCGTGCCACCACCGTAGGGGATCGCGGCGACACGCTCGGCCGAGCACCACTCCAGCAGCCGCTCGATGTCGGTCTCATCGCGCGGGCACGCGACGAAATCAGGGGGGCTGGAGAACTGGCCGCGGAAGCCGCGGACCACGTCGCTGTAGGACTTGCCGAGGGCGTGGGATGCACGCGCGTGCGTGTCGCTCGAGCAAATCGGGTCAAGCGCCGAGGGCGCCACCACCCGCGGCGCTGACAACGAAAGCGCATCGAGGCTCACCGGCGACTCGACCTCGCCGGGCGGAAACCCAAGATGGGCGGCAAGCCCGCCGGCGGCGGCGCGCACGTCCTCGGGCGAGGGCTGCTCGTCCTCGTAGCCCCAACCCCAGTGCTTGCGCCGGCGCGCGGTCATCGGGTACGGGGCGTTGTCATTAGGTGCGAGTGTAGGGAGACATCGGCGCACGCACACGCCGCCGCGACATCTTCACTCGCGCCGCGCCCGCGAGCACTAGCCTGTGTGTAGATGGCGAGCAGAGCCGAGCCCCAGACAAACGAGATGCCGGTAATCCTGGCGCGCGGGCCGTGGGAGTTTGGCCAGGTGAAGACGCGCTGGCGCGCCGAGCACTACGAGGCACCACGCGAGCACGTGGCGGCAGCCGACGCGGAGATCGCCGCGCTGCGCGCGCGCGACTCGCCCAGCCACGACGGCCTGGCAGGCAGACTTGTCGATTACAAGGACACTCCGCACGGGGTCGAGCTTGAGATGCAGCCGCTGCGGTGGGCGCTGCGACTGGTCGCGGGCGACGCGTCGTGCAGCGTTGCCGCGCTGTGCGTGACGCGCTCGGCCGACGGACGCTGGCTGGCAGGCAGACGCGCGGCGTGGCTGGCCTCGTGGGCCGGGCGCTGGGCACTTGGGGCCGGCGGCGCCGTTGACCTGGGCGAGAGCCCGGCCGACACGCTCGTGCGGGAGCTGCGCGAGGAGTGGTCGGTGACACCCGAGCGCGTGCGCGGCGAGGCGCTCATACGTTTGCCGCATAGGCTCGTGATGTTCGTCGGGCAGGCGTGGCTCCCCGACGGTGCCGAGGTGACACCCGACCACGAGCACGACGAGTATGCGTGGTGGCCGAGCAACATCGACGAGTGGCCGCCGCAAGCCGGCGAGGGCCTCAGCCGGATGGCTCGATGGCTGTCGGAGTGACACGACAGAGCAGCGATGCCGCCGGGCGGCCAGCCACCGCCCCGGACCTATCGAAGTTGGACACAATCGCGGCAACCAGCCGCTTCTCCCCGGCCTTCACACCGCTGAAGTGGACGTCGTTCTTTCACTCGTGCGTGTACAGCTCGTTGCTGATCTGCGCGTTCGCGCTCGGTAAACCGCAGCCGGAGACGTTCGTGCTCGGATGGACGCACGGCCTGCTGTGGATCGGAATGTCTCTAGCGTGCATCACGGCCGCGCGCATGCGAGTTGTGTCACTTCGCCTCGCCGTCGCGGTGGCGGTA
>DATNKN010000293.1:0-8793 GCA_035603375.1 Solirubrobacteraceae bacterium | reverse complement strand
GCCTGCGTCGCGAGTGCCCGTGGGATCGCGAGCAGGATGAGCGCTCGATTGTGCCGCACACGGTCGAGGAGGCATACGAGCTTGCCGACGCCGCGCATAGCGGCAACGACGCGAAACTGCTCGACGAGCTTGGCGATGTGCTCTTCCAGGTCATGTTCCTCTCGCTGCTGCTACAGGAGCGCGACGCGGGTGACCTCGCGCAGGTGGCCGAGCACTGCCGCCAAAAGCTGATCCGTCGCCACCCGCACGTGTTTGGCGAGGCCGAGGTGGCCGATGCGGGTGAGGTCCTGCGCAACTGGGACGCGATCAAGGCCACCGAGCCTGGCCGCGAGCGTGGCGTCTTCGGCGAGGTGCCAGAGAATCTGCCCGCGCTGCTGTATGCGCGCAAGGTCCAGCGTCGGGCCGCCTCGGCGGGGCTGCACCCCGCGCCAGCGGACACCGAGGGCAAGGATCGGCCGGCAGACGCCGCCAGCGCGGATAGGGAATCCTTTCGCACGATCGGCGAGCACCTGTTCGCGCTCGTCGACGAAGCGCGCCTCGCGCAGGTGGACCCCGAGTTGGCTCTGCGCGCGGCGGCACAGCGATTCCGCGACAGCATCGATGCGGCGACAACAACAGACGCACCCGACCAGCCCGACACCGCCGACGCGGCGAGCCCCGCAGACCACCCTGACAGGCCTGAGACAACCGACGCACCCAAAGGAGAGCGATGAGCCAGATCGAGAGAGTCCACGCCCGCCAGATCCTCGACAGCCGCGGCAACCCGACGGTCGAGGTGGAGGTCGCGTTGCGCTCGGGCGCGCACGGTCACGCGGCGATCCCATCGGGCGCGTCCACCGGCGAGTTTGAGGCCACCGAGCTGCGCGATGGCGGCGAGCGTTGGCTCGGTAAGGGCGTCACGCGCGCCGTGGCGGGCGTGAACGGCGAGATAGCGGCTGCGGTCGCCGGCATGGACGCCTCCGATCAGGCGGCGCTCGACGAGGCGCTGATCGCGCTCGATGGTACCCCCAACAAGTCACGCCTTGGTGCCAATGCGATCCTCGGCGTGTCGCTGGCTGCTGCTCACGCCCAGGCCGCCGAGGAGGGGCTGGCGCTATGGCGCTATCTCGGCGGCGAGGCGGCCCGCGTGCTGCCCGTGCCGATGATGAACGTGCTCAACGGCGGTGCGCACGCCGATAACAAGGTCGACTTCCAGGAGTTCATGATCGTGCCATGCGGCGCGGCCACGTTCTCGGAGAGCTTGCGCGTCGGCACGGAGGTCTACCACGCCCTGAAGGGCACACTGCACAAGCGCGGCCTATCCACGGCTGTCGGTGACGAGGGCGGCTTCGCGCCCGATCTTGCGTCCAACGAGGACGCTCTGAAGATGCTCGTGGCCGGCATCGAAGCGGCCGGGTACGAGCCCGGCAAGGACGTCGCGATCGCGCTTGACCCCGCCACCAGCGAGCTGTTTGCCGACGGCGCCTACGTGCTCGAGCACGAGGGCCGCACGCTCACCCCGGCTGAACTGGCCGACTACTGGGCCACACTTGCCGCCAGCTACCCAATCGTGTCAATCGAGGACGGTATGGACGAGCAGGACTGGGATGGTTGGAAGACGCTCACCGAACGCCTCGGCGCGCATCTACAGCTCGTCGGCGATGACCTGTTCGTAACCAACACCGAGCGTCTCGGGCGCGGCATCGAGCTGGGCGTGGCCAACTCGATCCTCATCAAGGTCAACCAGATCGGCACCCTCACAGAGACGCTCGCGGCCATCGCGATGGCGCGCGAGGCTGGCTACACGGCCGTTATGAGCCACCGCTCAGGCGAGACGGAGGACGTCACGATCGCCGATCTCGCCGTGGCCACCGGCTGCGGGCAGATCAAGACCGGTGCTCCCTCGCGCTCGGATCGCGTCGCCAAGTACAACCAGCTGTTGCGGATCGAGGAGCAGCTCGGCGCTGACGCGGAGTTCCCGGGCCGCTCGGTATTTCGAAGCTAAGCGGCCGCGAGACTTAGCTCACAACCCGTTTGGGACCTCCGTTGGCGAGGTATGTACAGAGAGCCGGGCGCGACCTCATTCGCGCGCCACTCTGCGACACACACGACACCAGTCGAGCAGAAGAGCGTGATCGCGCCCGGTCTGGGTCCAGGTCGAAGGCGCGCGCGATCACACTCGTCAGGGGGATGGGCGAGTGGGTCCGATGGCAGGAGGTGGGCGCGTAGAGTCGAATGCGACTGTATGCCCTCCACCTCCACCTCCACGTCCCGTGCTCCACGCCGGTCTCGGGCTTCCGCGGCCTCGCGGGTCAGGTCCGGAGCCGCGCCGCGCAAAGGCTCTGCGGCTGTGCTGCCACGCATACGCTGGGATCGGGTCGGGCGCATCGCGATGCTGTGCGTGGTCGCGGCGCTCGCCTACCTGTACCTGAGCGCCGGCTTGCGGTTGCTGTCCTCCTGGCGCGAGTCCGGGCGCGACAGCGCTCAGGTCCACCAGCTGGAAGCCCAAAACCAGATTCTGCGCAAAGAACACGCGGCCCTGGCCAGTCCCGGCACCGTGCCGGAAGAGGCGCGTCGACTCGGCATGATGCGCCAAGGCGAGCAGGTGTACAGCGTGAGCGGCCTGCCCGCAAACTGACGCGCTTGTGAGGCGCTGCTAGCCTCGCCCTCGTGCCCGCCTTCGACAACGCTCTCTACCAGTGGCAGCAGGGCGAGCGACGCCTCGCCCAGGCGCCGCCGGAGCGCTCTTTGCTGCTCCAGCAGGTCGTTGACACGCTGGTGATCGAGCTGCGCAAACGGCTCGGCGGGCGCTTCTCAGCCGAAGAGCTCGCGGATCTCTACGCGCGCGGCACCTCCTGGTGTTTGCAGCTAGCGATCGACATCGCTCCTGAGGACCCGTGGGCGTGGGATGCGACCGTGGTCATCGACGCGGCCTTCGCGCGCTATCTGCGCGAGGCGGTCGACTACGCGGGAGGGCGGCTTGTGGTTGCCGAGAGCTAATCGTCTGTGCCGGTGCGGCGGATCACTATGCGATCCTCCTCCACCGTGACCTGCACGGGGCGGTGGCCGGCCCAGTGCTCGGCATACACCGGGTTGTCCTGGATGGCGGGGTCGAGCCACAGGCCGTAGCCCTCTTCGCCGTGGTCGAAGGTGCCCTCCAATGGCTCCGCGTCGCGGGAAGAGCGTCGGCCTCTGCGCCCGCGCCTGCGCCGAGTGCTCGGAGCGGCGTCCTCCTCGTCCTCCTCGGTGCCGGCGCGTGCGCGCTCCGCGGCCTTCGCGCGCTCCGCCTCCATTGCCGCCTCCAGTTCGGCGGCTATCGCCTCGTCGTCCTCGGCGCGCAGATCGATCTCCTCGGGATAGGCATCTGCAGTGCCGCCGGCGCCATCGGTCGGGCCCTCGTCGCCAAAGAGGTCGTTTTGCCGCTTGAACTGCTCGATCTCCTGCACGGTCACTTCGAGCTGGTGGGCCACCCAGGCGTCGGTGCGGCCCTGGCGTACCCAGCTCCGGATCTGGTTCAGGTGTGGGCGCAGCGATCTACGAGCCATAGGGGGACCTCATAACGGCCCGGGAGACTAGCGCATGATCGGACGGCCCGCTGCCGAGGCGTGCGAGCGTCGCTCGGACGCTACACGGGTGCGTCTTCGCATAGTCGGTGGTTGCGGCGATTGAGCTGGCGGTGCGCGCCTTCGCATAATCGAGAGGCGCCCCCAATGGCGCTTGTGGACGACATATTCGCGTTCGGTGGGACAGAACACTATGCTTGCCGTAGGGCGGGACCGGGGGCGATCTCGCCCTATGTCCATGGCCAACGAGAAGGGTGCAACCGATGCTGGTTCTGACGCGCAAGCCCAACCAGAGCATCATGATCGGCGACGATATCGAGGTTTCGGTGCTCTCCGTGGTGGGAGAGAAGGTGCGGATCGGCATTCACGCTCCCCACGACATCCCGGTATTTCGGACTGAGATATACGTCGAGATTCAGCGCGAGGGCGAGCCTGGTGGCCCCTCCAGCGACTCCGATGCGGTGCGGGCGGAGGTCGACGACGCCCTGGACAAGTTGGGTGAGACTCCCACTTAGGGCCTATCCCGGTAGGCCCTAGCCAGCGCTGCTAGCCGAGCAGCAGATATAGCGTGCGGAACATGACCACGGTCACGATCGCCGCAGTCATCATCAGCGCCAGCACCAGCAGCACGAAGCGAACCGACCCGCGTTTGTGGCGCCGGTCCACCTCCCGTTTGAGCGCGCGCTGCTCGGTGGTGCGCCGCAGCGATGCGCGCCGGTGGCGCTCCATCGAGGTCTCGCGCGCAAACTCCCGCTCAAGCTCCGTCAGGCTCTGACGCATCCGCATGGGCTACCCCACCGGCGCCTTGCCCTCGGCGCGCTCGTAGACCTTCACGAAGCGCAGGTAGTTCTCGGCGATCTGCCGTGCGCCCTCGGAGCGTTCGATCTTGCCGTCCACGTATTCCTTTAGCGGGTTCCACCAGATCGAGCGGCCGATGGCGAAGCCGACGAAGCCGTCCACCGGTGCGGCCTGCTCCAGCCAATGGTCCACCTTCGCGTCGTCGGCGCCACGGCCGAGCACCACGCACACGACGCCGTCGCGTCCGCCTGTGCGGGCCTGGGCGGCGAGCATTTCGCAGTCGGCGCGCTCGTCCACGCCCTCAATCTTCCAGATGTCCACCTCGATGCCCGCGTCCTGGATCTCTGCGATCGTGCGGCGCATCAACGCGGGTCGCAGCTCCGCGTCGTAGCGCTCGGTGCTGCCGTCCACCGCCTGCAGCTGCGCCTCCTCGGCGGGCACCAGCAACTCGAAGAGGAACTTGCGTTGCTTTGCGTGCAGCCAGTCGGAGAGGCGCTTGAGCTTGCCCAACTGCTCGGTGTTTTCCTCGCTGTTGCCGTCCGGGTTGTAGCGCACGAGCACCTTCGTGAAGTCGGGATCGAAGCGCTCGATGTGCTCGCCGAACTCCTCGCCGTACTGGAAGTCGAACATGTTCTGGCCCGAGCGCTCGGCGGGCATCGCGAGCTTCAGGCCGCGCTGGCGGGCCTCCTCGGGAACCGACCCACCGAACTGCTCGTCGACGAGCACCCCAGTCACCGACGCCTCCGCGCCGCTTGCCACCGCGCGCTCCATGCCCTCGAAGATCAGGTGCTTGGCGTCCGCGATCATCGCGGTCTGTTCGGGGTCCGGTTCGCCCTCGATCCCGAAGAACTTCTTCTGGAAGGAGCCGCGGTGGTCGAACGCGAGGATGTAGAGCTTCTTCTCGTAGCCGAGTTGCATCGATCGGTTTCCTTTGGCAGTCGCTTGTACCGCCCCGCCGACGTGCACGCACGAAATTCGCGGGGCTCGCCGCACGCGACTCGCGAGGCTCGCAAGTCGCCGGCGAGGTCGCCTTGCACTCTATCGCCGGCGGGCTTTGCGTGGCTCTTAGAATGGACTGATGCCCTCAAGCGCCGACCTGTTCGTGGTTTGCAAGAAGTGCGGATCGGAGGTCAGCCCGTACATCACCGAGTGCCCCTATTGCGGGCACAGACTGCGTCGTCGCGCACCCAAGCTCCCGCGTGAAGGCGGGCGAGCGCCGAGCGGGGGGCTGTTGGGGCGCGCTTCGCTCGGCCGCTTGCGCCGCGGGGAGATCGCGGGCGTGCGCGCCGACACCCCGCCTTACGTCACGATCGCGCTGGTGGCGGCGAGTTGCGGCTTGTGGGTTGCCACCCAGGGCGCCTACGTGAATATCGGCAAACTGATCGTCTTCGGTCCGGTTGCCGGCGAATGGTGGAGACTGCTCAGCACCCAGTTCGTCTACGGCAGCGGCTTCTCGGCCGGGCTGTACATGTTCGCGGCGCTGCTCGCGGTGGCGATCTTCGGTGGGCTGCTCGAGCGCAGCCACGGCGCGCCGCTGGTGCTCGCGCTGTTCCTCGGCGCTGGCGTCGCGGGCGCACTGGCGGCCGAGGCGCTCTACCCGCTGGCGTTGGTTACCGGTGCGAATGCCGGCGCGCTGGCGCTGCTCGCCGCGTGGGCGGCCCCCAACCTAGCGGCGGTGCGTGCGGGCGACTACTACGAGGGCGACCTCCTCGGCACCGCCGCGATCGCCGCGGTGCTATTCGCGCTGCCCTACGCGCGGCCCGAGGCGAGCTGGCTGGCGGGTGTCGTCGGCGCTGCGCTCGGGCTGACCGTTGGGCTAGGCGTGAGCCGCGTGCGCGCCGCGTGAGCGAGCATCGGGCATGGTGGCTGGCGCCGCCAGGCGGTCCCCGGGGGCCTATGATGGAGCGGCTTTGCCGGATCGTTCCTACACTGCGGCCGAAGTGGATGCGGCGCTAACGGCGCTGGTCGAGCCCGGACGGCTGGACCACGCCCAGGACGTGGTGACGCACGCGGCGCCGACGCTGCAGCGGATGCTTGCCAGCGCGCTCGCGGAGGGAGGCTGGTTCGGAGCGGCACACGAGGCCGAGATCGCCCGTGTCGCCGGCGAGAGCGACTTGGCCGAGCGGGCTACCGCGGTGAGCACGCTGGTCGCCGACCAAACGCGCCTTGGCATGTTCGTGGGCGTCGCGGTCGGCTTCGAGCTGGCACATGAGCTGGCGCAAATACCATCATCTACAGAGGAGCACTAGCCATGCAGATTCGCTTTCTTGGCCACGCGGCGTTCGAGCTCTCAGACGGCAAGCACTCGGTGCTGATCGATCCGTTTCTGACCGGCAACCCGAAGGCGGCGGTGGCTGCCGAGGAGTTGAGCCCAAGCGCGATTCTGCTCACTCACGGTCACGCCGATCACATCGGCGACACCGTGTCGATCGCCAAGCGCACCGATGCGCACGTGGTCGCGATCGTCGAGATCGCTGGCGAGCTTGGCGAGGACGGCGTAAAGAATGTGAGCGATCCCAACCTCGGCGGCACCGTCGAGCTGGAGTGGGGCTCGGTCAAGCTGGTGCCCGCCTGGCACACCTCCACGACACCGAAGGGCACCGTCAACACGCCGGCTGGGCTGATCGTGCGCTTCGCCGGCAAGACGATCTACCACCTCGGCGACACCGCGCTGTTCTCCGATCTGCAGCTGATAGCCCAACGAGAGGGCGGCATCGACGTGGCGCTGATGTGTATCGGCGGCCACTACACGATGGACCGCCACGACGCCGTCGAGGCCGCTCGCCTGGTTGACGCGAAGCAGACGATCCCCTGCCACTACGACACCTTCCCGCCGATCGAGACCGACGCGCAGGCGTTCAAGGCCGACGTGCAGGCACAGGGCTCATCCGAGGTGGTCGTGCTGGCGCCCGGCGACACCCATACGCCATGAGTAGCACGGCGACGGCGCACAGCGTGAAGACCCGAGGTCGCGCGAGTAGCGAGCCCCGTGCCCGGATGGGGGCGCGGCCATGACGATGACCAGCGCCGTCGTGCTGATCGAAGCCGAGCGTGACGCGCTCTCGACGCTCGGCGGCGAGCTGGCCGACATTGAGGGGGTCGCGGAGGCCTACTCGGTCACCGGCCAGTGGGACTTCATCGCGATCGTGCGCGTGCCCGACCACGAGCAGCTGGCGGAGGTCGTGACCGAGGGGATCGGCAAGCTCTCCGGCGTGGGTCGCACACAGACGATGGTTGCGTTCGCCGCGTTCTCCAGGCACGACCTGGAGTCGCTGTTCTCGATCGGCGAGTAAGCACTGGCGCGGCGATGGCCTCGATACCACTGAAGCCGCAATACGGCCCCACGCTCGGCAAGCTGCTGGAACCGCGCTGGCGCTCCGCCACTCTCACCGCGCGCGTGCTGACGGTTGCGGCGCTGCTCGGCCTGCTCGCGGTCGCGATCGGCGTCGCGCTGGCGCTGCTCGACTCCAGTTATTCCCAGGGCGGGCGGGTGCCGTTCAGCTTCAAGTATCGGGGGCTGTATCGCACCGCGACCGAACCTGGCGACTACGTCACGCTCGTGCGCACCTCGCACGGGCTGCTCGATGACTCCTTCTCGGTGGCACCGCTCGCTCTACCGCCCTACCGCGGTCAGGCCAGTGGCGAGCTGCCGCTGTTTGCCAGCGGTTATACGGCGGCGCTTGCCCGCCGCTTCCCCCGCTTCAGGCTCGAAGGGGAGGGCAAGACGCGTATCAGCTCGACGCTGTCGGGCTATGACGTGCTGTACAGCGCGCTCGTGGACGGGCGCACGATGTATGGGCGCAACGTGATGCTCCTGCCGGGCGGACACGGTGTGCGCAAAGGCGTGGTGCTCGAAATGCTCAGCAGCGAACCGGCGACCATCTCCCTGCCGGTGGCGAGTAGCGGCGTGCTCGAAACGCCACTGAAGACGTTCTCCTTCGGCTAGCCCGCTCCGCGCGTTTCTCGCGCTTGAGCCGGCGCGCTGCCGGCCGGGGTAGAGGAGTGCGACGCGCTAGCCGGCGGGGGTGCCGCCGGTTGTGGCGGTTTCCGGTGTCGCCGGTGGCGTGGTTGGCTGCGGAGATTGACCGACGGGAAGCACTCCCGGTGCGGAGGCGCCTGTGCCCTGTGTTTCGCTTCCGGCCGGCGGCGATGCTTCTTCGATCGGCGTCGGCGTCGGCGGCGCGGGTGCGGCTTCGGTTGTCGTGCCGGTCGTTTCGCTCGGCGGCGTCGGTGCGGTCGTGGTCGTGGTCGTAACCGTCGGCGCTTCCACCGGCGTGCTCGACGGGTCCTGCGCCTGCGTGCTGGGCAGCTGGGTGGAGCTGGTTGTCACCTCGGTCTCGGGGGACGGCGTCGCGGGCTTGGGTGCGACGGGCACAGTCGTCGTGCTGGTGGCCGGCGGTGTCGCGGCGGCGACGAGGGTCGAGGCGGGCGGTGTCTTCGGCGCGAGCGGCTT
>DATNKN010000270.1:0-2770 GCA_035603375.1 Solirubrobacteraceae bacterium | reverse complement strand
ACGATCGTGGGCACGTTAGGTCCGCTTCAAGAAGAGCAGCCACACGCCGCCCACCAGCACGCCGACGAGAAACATCGCCCGCTGCCACCACGGCAGATCAGCGAGCAGGCCCGCTTTCCATGCGATGCCAAAAATCTGCCGCTTGCTGATCGGCGAAAACGCGGCGCGGGGTGATGGAGCCGTCGTCACTGAACGAATTCGGTGCAGACAACCGCGAGGACGGCGCCTCCAGTCGGGAATGCGCTCACGACCAGCCCATTTAGCAATGGCCAGTCGAGCCAACCGTTGTCACCGACCGGACAGACCAGCGTGCCCTCGGGTAACGTGTAGCTGATGATCTGATTCGCCGGGCCGGCTGCCCCCAGCGTCGCTGCGTCATTGAACGTAAGGGTACTACCGGCCGTGCCCCCCGTGAGGATGAAGCCCTTGAATTTCGATCGCGTGGTGGGCACCAAGATGACGCCCGCAGCTGTTATGTCGTAAATCGGGGTTGCAACTTCAGTGAGCATCGGGACCTCTCACAAAACTAACACTGCGAAGCGTCGAGGGCGCCCGCGGAGCAGGAGCGAAAAACTCCGCGAGCGCCCCCCGCCCCGGCTGGGCGCCAGGCGGAGGACTGCACTGCACAGAACCCCCGCTCGGCGTCCGCCTGCTCGTTCTCGCTCGAGCCTGCGACCCGCGCTGCGCCGTTATGCGGGCGCCCGCGAGCTGACGCTGTTTTCAAGTTACGTGCACCGGCGCCTGGCACGGGCTCGGACTCAGCCGAATCGCGAGCCAAACGCGGCCGCGTCATATGCCTGCGAACTGCGGCCGCGCATTCAAATCACTCCGGCGGGTAACAGCCGTAACTTAGGTAGTGGAGATGAGCGGTCTGCTGCTGCGCCCAATTCGGCGCGTCGGTGGCGTGGCGAATCTTCGAATCCATGAGATTTGAGCTCGCGCGTCTGCCACCCGCGAGTACCGCTTTCACGACCATCAAACCAGCGGCATCGAGGTCGAACTCGTCGGGCCTCGCGGCGGCACGCTCGAGCACCGCATCGGACCGCGCAGTCTGGTCGCGATCGTGCTGGCGGATTCCCACGACCAGCAGCCCGAGCACCAGGTACAGCGATTCGTACTCTTCGCGCGTGACGTATTGCGACGGCTCAGGGGCGGCGACTTCCGGCTCCGCTGCCGGCGCTGACGCGGGGGGCGCGGCTGCGGTGGCGCTGTGCGCTCTGGCTCGCTGGCCAGCGCGGACTTTCGCGAGGAATTCGGCGGGCTTCATTACTCCTCCAGATATTTGTCCAAGATGGTTTTGATGGCTGAGTCGCGTGCCTCGCCGATCAGAAGGCTCGTGTTCGCGCCGCCCTTGCCGAGCGACCTGCCAAGCATTTGCTCGCGTGCCCACTGGCGCCCCGCATGGTGAGTGTCGATCAACTCGATAGGGTCACTGTTGCGCGGGGCGATGCCCAGCTCTTTGAGTTCGCGTGTCGCGAGCACCGCAGCCGAGGTCTGCTCACGCTCCTCAGCATCCATACTCGAAAAGACGCCGGGAGAGCGCGCGAGGATGCGCTCTTTGCGGGTCTTCTCCCGACTAATGTCCTGTGCGAGCCGCCGGGAGAGCTCTTCCAGAGTTATATTTTCGAGCCGCCCTGTCTGATCGGATGCCGAAAGTTTTAAAGTTGCCACGGTGTTCATTTCCCCACGAATTTGCCCGCGATGTACTTGTCGATGAACGTGTCGCCCGAGCCATCCATCGCGGTGGGGCGCCTCACGCCTGCACGCTGGTCCATGGCCATCCGGCGGCCGGCGCAGTAGAAGTCGAGCATTTCCAACGGATCGGCGTCGGTTGGAACCTTCGGCGCGCCGAGGGCAGCCAGCACACGCACCGCGAACTCGCGGGAGGACTCGTCGGGGGCCGCATCCATCGCAAACTGCGGGAATTCGGCCGCGATGCGCTGCCGGCGCGCTTCGTCGCGGCTCAAAATCTTGACGACCTGAGTGGTAAGTTCCTTGATGTAGTCGCTCAACGTGGTTCACTCTTGCCCTGGCTCGGTCCTATTGAGCCACGATAGAAGCTGCGCCATTGAGTCAATTTGCCTCGTTGAATGCAGTTCCTCGGCCCACACCCGGGCGATCGTGGCGCGACTGACGTGAAGTCGCCGCATCAAGGCCTTGTCCGTCGCCAGCCGTTGTACGTGCTTCCAGGCAACCAACTCGGCACGCCGCTCGGGGGACAGCTTCCTCAACGCGGCCATCCCCAGCGGAAGTGCTCGCGGTACCAACGCTCGACATCCTCGGCCTCGGGATCGCGCGGCACCAGGCCGTGTAGCACCTCAGGATCGCAGTCGAACCAGCTGCAGGCCTTGCGCGCTTTGCCGTCACGTCCTACGCGCTTCGTAGGTGAGGTATGCACCGCGCCTGTTTGCTTGCGGGCGCGGGCGACGGTGCGGTGCCCGACGCCGATCTCCGCCGCGGTGGCGCGGTCGGATTTCTCAGGGCGCTGCATCAGCGCAGGCTCCCTCTCGCGCCAGCACGCGAGCGCCGCAGCCCAACCCGTGCGCAGCGCGGCGAGGATGCGATGCACGGCGCGTATCACCTGAGCGGCCTCGGGCCGAGGCCTTGACGCTCAACTGCCGGCAGGGCGCTCGCCCCGCGGTCGAGCTGCTGACACTCGATTTCGCCGGCAGGCGTCAGGATCGCGACCCCACCGGCGAGCCCCGGATCGATGCCGACCACGAGTGTCACGTGGGCGAGCCCTTCATCAGAAGACTCCCCCGGGGCGGTA
>DATNKN010000269.1:0-2038 GCA_035603375.1 Solirubrobacteraceae bacterium | reverse complement strand
AGACGCCGCCCGGGCAGGCGCTGTCGATCGAGCGTCTTTTCACGTCCCCGGGGACGCACCCCTTCGAGGCGGTCGAGTGGGAGCTGCGCGACGCGCGCATCGGCCACGGCGACCGCGTCGCCTTCGAGCAGGCAGACGTCGAGTTTCCCAAGACCTGGAGCCAGAACGCCACAAATATCGTGGCGCAGAAGTACTTCCGCGGGCAGATCGGCCATCCCGAGCGCGAGCGCTCGGTCAAGCAGATGATCGGCCGCGTCGCCGGCACGATCGCCGGCTGGGGCCGCGAGCGCGCCTACTTCGCAAGCGAGCAGGACGCCGATGCGTTCGAGGCCGAGCTGACCCACATCCTGCTGCACCAGATGGCCGCGTTCAACTCGCCCGTATGGTTCAACGTCGGCTTTGAGGAGTCACCGCAGTGCAGTGCCTGCCAGCCCTACCACAAATTCGTCTCAACACCGCATGGCATGGTGCCGATCGGAGAGCTGGTAGAGAACGACGAAGTCGGGCGCGAGGTGTACGACGCCCATGGAGTGACACGCATCGTGGCCACCAAGGCCAACGGTCGCAAGCGCGTCCTCCGCGCCCGCCTACGCAACGGCAGCTTCGTCGAAGCTACACCCGACCATGTCGTGAAGGCTGTGTCCGAGCGACGTACCCAGCCGGCATGGCTGCGCATGGACCAGCTTGAGGTGGGCATGCGGATGCATTTGCACCCACATCGCGCGAAGGTAAGCGATCCGGTTCGTGTCGCGGTTGGAATGGGCTCATATGACGGATCACTATTTGAGGGCCTCGCTGAGGTAGACCGCGTAGCGCTCGCCGAGGCAGCGCTCGCCGGCTGGCTGCAGGCCGATGGCTTTGTCGGCCAGTACACAGGCACGAATCGATCGTTGACGATCGAGTTCCAAGTCGCCACCGACGAGGAGTACGAGTGGGTCATGGGCCATCTCGATGTCGCGTTCCCGCATGTCCACCGCAAGGTACGCGAGGCCGACACCCAACACGTTCGCGTGCGGCGGATACGTCTCTATGGCGAGGTATTGCGAGAGTTCGTCGAGTCGTGGGGCCTACTCGCCCGCGGCACCGATATACGCGTTCCCACTCGACTGTTCACCGCCTCGCACGACGAGATCGTCGCCTACCTGCGCAGCCTCTTTCAGGCCGATGGTTACGTCACAGTGCAGCGTCGCAACGAGCTCGAGAACGCGCGCATCGGTTTCTCGGTAATCAGCGAACAATGGACTGAGGACGTGCAGCTACTGCTCGGCACGCTGGGCATTTACTCACGGCGAACCCGCAAAGCCGAGAGCAGAGAGGACCGCCATGACATGCACGAGGTGTCGATCTCTATTGGCTCGGAGCGTGCACGCTTCTCGGAGATGATCGGCTTCATCTCTAAGGAGAAGTCGGACAAGTTGCTCGATTCGCTCAACCTACGCAATCCCAAGCGCTGTCCCGACCTGCGCGAGGAGGAGATAGTCGCTATTGAGGATCGTGGCGAGATGGACGTCTACGACATCCAGACGGAGTCCGGCGAGTATCTTTCGAACAACATCGCCGTCCATAACTGCTTCATCCTGTCCGTCGAGGATACGATGGAGTCGATCCTCGACTGGAATACTCGCGAGGGCAACATCTTCCGCGGCGGCTCGGGCTCGGGCATCAACCTGTCGAACATCCGCGGCTCGATGGAGCCGCTGGCCAAGGGCGGCACTGCCTCGGGTCCGGTGTCGTTCATGCGTGGCGCCGACTCGTGGGCCGGCACGATCAAGTCCGGCGGCAAGACGCGTCGCGCGGCGAAGATGGTTGTGCTCGACGTGGACCATCCCGACATCCGCGAGTTCATCTGGTGCAAGGCCAAGGAGGAGGACAAGGCCGAAGCGCTGCGCGATGCGGGCTTCGATATGTCGATCGACGGCGACGGGTTCAAGTCGATCCAGTACCAGAACGCGAACAATTCGGTGAGGGTCACCGACGAGTTCATGCGCGCGGTCGAGGAGGACGGCGAGTGGCGCCTGACCGCTCGCGCGACCGGCAA
>DATNKN010000260.1:0-3819 GCA_035603375.1 Solirubrobacteraceae bacterium | reverse complement strand
TCGCTCGCTCCCCTCATCAGCGCAGCTGCAAACGCAAAATCTGAGCCACGGGCCGAGGCGATCGCCGGCGCCGGACGATCCTGAAGGGCCTCTCGGCATGATGGGTCAACGCCTAGCGCAGCCTGAGGCGCGGACTGGTGTCTCCCGCCGTCCGCTTCCACGACGGCTTCCGTTGCTGCCGGCTGAGTAGATCCGCTGGCATCCGGCGCTAATCGCGATTCTCAGCCATCGGCGCTGGCGCGGTTTCCCTCAACATCATCCCGCCGGGGGGTGGGGGCCGGGTGGCCCGGCGGCACGCGCCACTTTGTCGGTGGGTGTCCCCCCGGTGACAGGGTAGGTGTGTCTGGGTTACAAGGTCGCGCAGCTGCGGAAGACGACGAAGGCCCAGGAGGGTCACTGACTTTGCCGGTCACCCCTCCTGGGCCTGTCCAGAAAGCACGGCGTTGCCACCGCGTTTCCGCCTGCAAGTATGGCCGCAATCTTGAGCTCCGTCCAGTCCTTCGGCAGCCGGAGGGCTGTCGGTGCGGCCAGACTACCGGCTGTTTACCTGCGTACGCTGTCGGCGTCTGGTGGCGATCTGCTCGTGGTGCGATCGCGGTCAGTGGTACTGCGGCCGGCAGTGCTCGGCGGAGAGTCGCCGGGAGAAGACTCTTCGGGCGGGACGTCGGTACCAGGAGACGCGGCGGGGTCGCCATCGGCATGCGGCCCGCCAGGCGTCGTATCGGCGTCGGCGGCGAGACACCCAGCCTGAGGGTGGCGCCGAGAAAGTGACGCATCAGGGTACCCCAGCGAATCCGTCAGCGACCACACTGCGAGCTACGACGACGGTGCCGGAGCCGGGGGCGCGGTGTGCGGCACCGAGAGCGTGGCGAAGCCTTCAGAATGCCGTGATCTGCGAGTTCTGCGGCGCTCTGTGCGCGCCTTTCGCTCGTTTTGAACCCCTGCGTCGGCGGCGTCGCGCCGGTGCAGACATGGCCCCGAAATGGAGGGCGCGATGATCTCTCCCGAACTGGAGGCAAGAGTACTGCGGCTGTACCACGCCGAGAAGTGGCGCGTGCACACGATTGCTCGTCAAGTCGGCATTCACCATTCCACCGTAAGGCGAGTGCTGGTGCACGCCGGCGTCGCGGCGGCGGCCGAGCGGCGCTGGCCCTCGAAGATCGAGCCTTATGTGGGATTCATTCAGGCGACGCTGGCCTCGTATCCGTCGTTGACCGCGGCCCGGCTCTACGAGATGGTGCGGCAGCGTGGCTACGTCGGCAGCCAGGACCATTTCCGTCACCTGGTGGCGCTCCACCGGCCGCGACCGGCTGCGGAGGCCTACCTTCGGCTGCGGACGCTACGCGGTGAACAAGGGCAAGTGGATTGGGCGAGCTTCGGCAAGCTGCAAGTCGGCGCCGCGTCGCGATCGCTCCTGGCTTTCATCATGGTCTTGAGCTGGTCACGTCAGATCTTTTTGCGGTTCTTTCTGAGCGCGCGGATGGAAAACTTTCTGCGTGGCCACGAAGCCGCCTTCCTCGCTTGGCAAGGCTGTCCGCGGGTCCTCCTCTACGACAACCTCAAGAGCGCGGTGCTCGAACGCCATGGCAACGCCATTCGCTTACATCCCACCCTTCTCGCGTTTGCCGCCCACTACCGCTTCGAGCCGCGGCCGGTCGCCGTCGCTCGAGGCAACGAGAAGGGACGTGTCGAACGTGCCGTGCAGTATGTCCGCCAATCGTTTTTCGCCGGCCGCACCGTCACCGACCTCGACGAGCTCAATGCCGCGGCGGTGCAGTGGTGCTCCGGCCTCGCCGCCGAGAGGCGCTGCCCGGAAGACCGGACTCTTTCCGTGGCAGAGGCCTTCGATCAGGAGCGCCCAACGCTGATGGCCGTCCCGCCAAACGAGTTTCCGACCGACGAACTCCAGCCGGTGCATGTCGGCAAGACGCCCTATGTCCGCTTCGATGGCAACGACTACTCGGTGCCTCACACCCGCGTACGCCGCACTCTGGTGGTGGTCGCCGATCCCAAGACCGTGCGTGTCCTCGACGGTCGCGAACTCGTGGCGACTCACCCGCGAAGCTACAGCCACGGCGAGCAGATCGAAATCGCTGACCATATCGCGGCGCTCGTCAGCGCCAAGCGTCACGCCTCGGAGCATCGCGGCCTCGATCGGCTGCGGCGGGCGGTACCCAGAATTCGGCAACTGTACCTCTTGCTCGCTCAACGTGGCGAGAAGCTCGCGAGCGCCACGACGGCGCTGCTGAGCCTCCTCGATCTCTACGGTGCCGCCGAGCTTGACCGCGCGCTCGCTGAAGCGCTCGCCAAGGACTCACCCCATCCCCAGACCGTCCGCCTCGTGCTCGAGCGCAACCAACAGGGCCAGCCCCCCAGCCTTCCTCTGCCGCTCCCCGACGACGCTCGCCACCTCCGCGACTATGTCGTCAAGCCTCACGACCTGGACACCTACGACGCACTGATCGAGGAAGCCGACGATGACGACGACACCGGCAACTGATGGCCGTCGGCAGCGCGCTCAAAAGCTCGGCCTTTACGGCTTGCTCAGCGACTGGCCTGCCGTCGCCGACCAGCCCTGGATCGAGGAGCTGCTGCAACGCGAGGAAGCAGGCCGAAAGCAGCGCAGCCTCGAGCGCCGCATCCACGCCAGCAAGATCGGGCGATTCAAGTCCATCACGGACTTCGACTTCAAGTGGCCGAAAAAGATCGACCGAGAGCAGATTGACGACCTCTTCTCGCTCTCGTGGATCGATGTCGCCACCAACGTCGTTCTGCTGGGGCCCAATGGCGTCGGCAAGTCGATGATTGCCAAGAACCTGCTCTACCAGGCCGTCGTCCGCGGCGCCACCGCTCGCTTCGTCACCGCCAGCGAGATGCTCAACGACCTCGTCGCGCAGGAAGGCACATCCGCCCTCCAGCGCCGGCTCCAGCGCTATTGCACGCCGCAGGTACTCGCCATTGACGAGGTCGGCTATTTGTCCTATGACCATCGCCACGCCGATCTGCTCTTTGAGGTGGTCACACGCCGCTACGGTGCGAAGTCGATCCTCATCACCACCAACAAGCCTTTTGCCCAGTGGAGCGAGGTCTTTCCCACCGCCGCCTGCGTCGTCACCCTCATCGATCGGCTCGTCCACCACGCCGAGATCGTCCAGATCGAGGGCGACTCGTACCGCCTCAAAGAAGCCAAAGAGGAAGCGGCGAAGAAGGCCAAAGAACGCGCCGATCGACGCCGCAGACGACCATGAGCCAGTCGCCCTCGACACCGCGAAACACCTACACCCAGGAGGTCCTCCGACTTTACGCCCGCCTGGCAGAAACGCCCGATCGGCCCAGACCCTCTGACCGGCTCCTGGCAGCTGAGCTGGAGCGACAGCACGTGTCCATCGACCTAATCCGCGCCGCCTTCACTCTCGCAATGGCTCGCCGGGCGACCTCCCGACGTCCTCTGCCTCCGATTCGCTCCCTGCACTACTTTCTGCCCGTTCTCGAGGAACTCCAGACGCAGCCGGTCGATCCGGCCTACCTCGACTACCTCGAACGCCGCCGCGCCGACGCGGCGCCGGCCGACGCCGGGTAGCGCCGTTTCCGCCTCCGGCGACAGCGCCGGCTACGAACCGCGATTTTCACCGAATAGCAGCGGATCTACTCAGCCGGCAACACCGAGCGGAAGGTCGCGAGCCCATGCTCGTTGCAGAAGATGTAGGCGTGGGTGTTGGGCCGGAGGACGCGGTACGCCTCGCGGATAAAAGGTCGGAACCAGGAGAGGTCGGCATCGCCCTGCATGGGCTTCCCCCACCTCTTCGCGCGATATCGCAT
>DATNKN010000251.1:0-9466 GCA_035603375.1 Solirubrobacteraceae bacterium | reverse complement strand
CACACCGCTGAAGCTGATCGAGGCGCTGGCGTACGGCCTGCCGGTGATTGCCAAGCCGCGAGCCGTAGCCGCTTTGCAGCTGCGGGACGGCGTGGATTGCCTGGTTGCGGGGGATGGCGAGACGTTTGCGCAGACGCTTGTCGATGTCCTACGCGAAGGCTCTGCCGAGCTGGGGCGCAACGCTCGTCGAGTCGCCGAGCAGCGCTACTCGATCGAGGCGCTCGGGGCACTTCTGCAACCGTAGACAGGGCCAGTCCGCAGCTGGCTGGCGGCTCTCTACCGAGCCGCGGTGCGCAATTCCCCACCCAATGCTTTAGAGGCGTCCAGAGCATGCTGAAACGCTAAAGAAAGGGCGACATAGGGCCGAAAGCTCTCGTACTGATCTTCAGTAGGCGATAGACCGGACTAGCTCCCGCAAGCGCCATCACAAGTTCCCGACAAAGGCACCCCCGTCGCAAGACGGGCTCGCAAAGCCAGGGGTCTCACGCAGACAGCCCAGCTTCCGAAGGAGATGACACGGATGTCAATCACCCGCCCTCGTTCTCGTTGGGCGCAAGCGCAGCCGCTGAGCACACTGCTCGTGGCGCTGTGCCTGGTCCTGCTGACAGCCAGTGCGGCAGCCGCAGCCGGCTCCTCCCAGCCCATCGCCACCACCAGCGCCCTGCGCACAGCCGTTACCGCCCACGCGGCGGCCGACCACAGGCTCGCATCCAGATCGAGGGCGTTGAAAGCGTGCCTGCGCAAGCACCCGAAGGGTTGCAAAGCGGCTCGACAGGCGGTCAAGCGGGCGAGCCGCAAGCTCACAAGCACAGATCGGCTCATCGCGAACCTCAGTGCCAACGGCACGCATCGCCAACACAAAGAAGCGCGGATCACACCGATCGCGCCCCCAGCCGGATCGAAACCAGAATTGCCGGTTGGACTCGGTAGCGGCTCTACCGGCAACACAGGCTCTGGCGCGGGGAGCACAGGCAGCAGCTCGAGCACCGGTGGCTCCGGCAGCACAGGCGGCTCCACTGGCAGCAGCTCCGGTAGCACCGGCGGCTCAACCGGCAGTAGCTCGACCGGTTCGTTCGAAATGGGTGTGGTAGCCGGCTCGGCCCTGATGTACGAGCTTCCATTCATCCAGAAGCTAGGCGCCCACACGGCCCGCATGGAGTTCGCCATCGACACACCAGCCTCACAGATCGCACCGATAGCCGAAGCCTACGCACGCGATGGCATCCGACCGCTACTGCTAGCCAGCTTCGACGGAACCATCCCCAGCAGCGCCGAAGCCAAGAATCTTGGCACATGGGCGGCGGAGGTGGGGCCCGGTGGTAGCGCCTGGAAGGGCAAGACCTTCCCAGCCGGCACCGCCGTCACGAGCATCGAGTTCGGCAACGAGACCAGCTACAGCTACCAATACTCAAACGACTCGGCTTCCGGCTACGCGACCCGCGCGCAGGAATACGCGATCCGCTTCAAGGAAGCACAGGAATCGATTCAGGCGGTGGACCCAAGCGTTGGGCTGCTCGCCCAGGGCGACCCGGGCAACGCGCCCGGCACCTCCTGGATGGACAATATGTTCAAGGCAGTGCCCAACCTCGGACAGCTGGTCGCCGGCTGGACAGTTCACCCCTATGGACCCAACTGGCAATCGATCATGAACGAGGTCGTCTCCTCGGCCAAGGCTGACGGCGCCCCGAGCAGCATCCCGCTGGACGTCACCGAGTGGGGCCTGTCCACCGACAACGGCCGGTGCCTGGAAAGCAATTACGGTTTCAACGCCTGCATGACCTATCAGGAAGCCGCGACCACGCTTGACTCGACGGTCACGGCCATGCGCGCAGACTACGGAAGCCGTCTTGCGAGCGTGTACCTGTATGAGGCTCACGACCTGAAGGCAACTGGAGCCTCAACCGAACGCGAGGCCTATTTCGGAGCCTTGCAGAGCAACGAAGCGCCCAAGGGGGCCTATACAGCAACCGTGGAGTCGCTGCTCTCCGCCAACCAGTAGAAACCGCGGACGGAGAGGCCCGCCGTGATCGAGAGGCACGGCCGGGCTCTCACACCGTCCGCCCACGCGAAGTTCGGTCGAGCAGAGCCAGTATCCCGATCTGCGCGCCGAACAGGACGGTGAAACGCGCGTCGATGCCGGTAAAGCTTGCCGTCGTCTCGATCGTGACGAGACCAGCAATCCCACACAGAGACGCAAGACCAAAGGCCCGCACCAACGGCTCAGCGCTACGCCGCCACACGCGCCAAGCGAGCACGGCGGCGCCGACCATGATTGCGATGTAGGCGACCAACCCGAGGATTCCAAGCTTGAGCCAGTACCACAGCGCCGCGAAATGCACGTATTGACGCCCTTCTTCGTGTTCAACAGATAGCGGCTGCACCGATGCCTGCCACGGTACGCCCAGCCCCAGTCCCGTGATTGGATGCGCACGGATCTCGCCCAGCACGTTCGCACGCTCATCGAGGCGATAGCGGTCTTGGACATTGGTGGTCAACTTCGACGGCGCGAGCGATTCGACGCGCTTGACCACGGGAAGCTGCGCCTGGAAATGGATCGATCCAAGCACCCACACGGCCGCTGCGATGACAAGAGCCGTCGGCACCAGCAGTCGCCGACCGGTGGGTGAGATGCCGAACAACAAAACCAGCAGCAGGCCGAGCACGGCCGCTATCCAGAAGGAACGCCTGTAAGACAGCACAAGGCAGGCGAGGAGCAGGGGGCTGCCGAGGAGCATCCACAGCGGCGGTTTGGCGCGGGCCGCGACCGCCGCAAACACCGTCAAGAGCGCGATCATGATCAACCAGTTGGCGGCGGGTTCGTAATATGTGAGCGTCGCGGTGCCTTCGATTGGTTCCCCGTAGTGACCGGCCACCTCGATCAGACCAAGCACCGCCTTGAAGATCGTCAGCGCCATAGCGCCGCCGAGCAGCGCCAACAGATGCCTGCGCTCGATGTGCAAATTGGCTATCGCAACCGGCAGCAGCAACAGAGACAGGAGCACAATCTCCAGCAACACCAACTGGCGCAAGCCCAAGCCCAGGCCCGCCGCATGACCTGTGACGGCGCCCGCGATCATCCCCAGCAAAAGCAATACGAAGCCGGGAAGCAAAGGGCGGGGAATCCGCATCCGACGGCGGTGACGGATCGCATCCAGGGCGATCACCACCACCGCAAGCAGCATCAATAGATCCACAAGGGTCATGCCCTTGTAAATCTCGATGTATAGGTTCGAGGTGAATTTGAACAGGCCAAAGGTGGGGCCCTCGCACAGAATCGTGAGCGCCAGCACCACAACGATCGCCGTCACTGGTCGACGCAACAAAATCAGCGTGCCCACCACTGCCAGCGGCGCCAGTACTCCCGCCAATCCAGCCTTGTGAACCGCCAGCCCGGCGATCAGCGCCGTGGCAAGGCTCCCGATGGCCGCTACACGCAAATCGCCGACGCCAACCCCACTTACACGAAGGCGCCGCGTCATGGCTCCCATTGGCCTGCTCCTCAGCGGGCGGGGCGCCGCAGCGTGGAGCTGGCGTGGGAGCCCGGCAACAAATCCTCACCAGCCTGGAGTGTCACTGGGCCATTTGCCTCGTAGGCTTCATAGCCATAACGTGCGGCGTCGCGCAGACCGGTGACCACCAGTCCAACCGGCTCGACCATATGGCGGGAGAGAATCGCATGAGCGCGACGCACCTCCTCGCGCGTGGTCCGATTTACCCTGGCGACCACAATGGCAGCGTTGATCGCGGGATTGTTCAACAGCACTTGTGCATCAGACACTGGATTGAGCGGGGGAGCGTCCAAAACTAGGAAGGTCCCGTCCACCGCCAGCTCTGTGAGGATTTCCCCAATGCTCGGTGAGCCGAGCAACTCCGAGGGATTCGGCGGCATACGTCCCGCGGGCAGCACGAGCAGGCTCGGAAGATCCGCAAGCGGTTGCACGAGCAGCTCACCAACCTCCTTACGCCCAACGATCGCCGACGTTAGACCGTCAGTCATGCGCAGGTGGAAGTGAGTGCCAAAGGTCGGACGACGCAAATCGAACTCCACCAGCACGGTGTTGCGACCTGTCAGCGCAATCGCGTGGGCCAAATCGACGGCTACCGTCGTCTTGCCCTCCCCAGACACCGCACTGGTGACGAGTAGCGTGTCGATCTGCCTGGTGACGGCTGTGAAATCGAGTGCGCTGCGCAAGATGCGAAACGGCTCCAGGCCCGCAGCTCGGTCCTTGGCCATCGGCGAGGAGAAGGCGCTTTGCGGCACGCCTGCCAGGGCCGGCAGCCGGTACTCCTGCTCGAACTCCTCGATCGTCTTGATCCGCCTGTCCAGGGACTCCAGCAGGAAGATCACCGAGAAGGCGATCGCCAGTCCTACCAGCACTCCGATGATGGCAGTGGTTGAGAGTTTTGTTCCCGAAGGCGACGTCGGAGCCGTGGCGAGTCCGATGATGTTGGCGCCGCCACCGGCAACCGCTCGCAGACCACCGAGGCGCTCCTGTGACTGTTCGAGCGCAACGCGGTCAGAAGACCCCACCGGCTGTGCGTCGATCTCCTGCTGGAGCTGACGCTGAGCGGCTTCGATGGTGGCAACCTGAGCGGCGGCCTTGAAGGTTATGTACTGACTCGCAAACGCGTTCGCCAGCCGCGCCGAGTACCGCGGATCGCTGGTTGTCGCGGTGAAATGCAACACGTCGGCGTCGGGCGCCGATTCGACGCTCACTTCATCCAGCAATTCTTCCGCCGAGGTCGATATGTGCAGCTGACGACGCACGCCCTCCGCGACTTCAGAGGAGTGCGCGATCAAGTTTTCCGTCGCCGCGTCGCGCAGCGGTTCCCCGCTGCCGGAGGCACTCACTTGAAGAGCCGCATCTGGCAGCGTCGTGCTTTGAAAAGCAACGCTCGCTGTAGCGGCGTAGCTCTTACCAGCGTGCTCGTGCTGGACAACCAGAATCAGCACGCACACCAGCACTATGCCGACGATCAGCGGCCAGCGACGGCGCAGGACGTTGAGTGTGCTCGAAAAGCTCTCGTTCTCACGCGCACGCTCAAAGCGCTCCGCGGCGCTCACGCGATCAGCCCCGCGATCGGGCTGCAGTTCTGTGGGGCAGCATGCACCATCACCATCATCCCCATCGTCTGCAGCTCAATCATGCTTGAGCATTGCCACGAAGCCGGAATGTAGGCCAGGTCATCGATATCTGTATTCCCGGTTGAGCCCACGCTAAAAGCGCGCCGGTCGGGGGCCTGGGAGGCCAAGCCGTCTGTAGCATCTCGGCGACATGACTTCTATCCTACGGGCAACCACGGCAGGCCTCCGCCGGTCCGGGCGCATCGCGGCGACCCGTCTCGGACGAGAGGAACAGGCGCGAGAAGTCATGGGACGTGTCCGCGAAGCGCGCGCAGCCTTCGACGTGCACTCGCGCAGGGAGTTGCGCGACGAGCATGCGATGCAGATGGTTCTCGCAACCGCCCTGCGTATCGACTCGAGTGCCATCGATGTGGGCGCCAACGAAGGCGCCGTGCTCGAATCGATCGTGCGGATCGCACCGCGTGGCCATCACGTTGCGTTTGAGCCGATCCCCCACCTGTACGACCTCCTGGCGAGGAGATTTCCCGACGTGGACGTGCGTCGCTCCGCCGTGTCGGACACGGCGGGAACGGCAGAGTTCATGCATGTTCCCGACGCGCCAGCCTACAGCGGACTGCTGCAACGAGACGATCTACCGACAGGGACGAGACCGGTTGAGCAAGTGTCTGTACGAACCGAGCGCCTTGACGACGTGCTCGCGGACAGACCGGCGCCAACGCTCATCAAGATCGATGTCGAGGGCGCCGAGCTGGGCGTCATGCAGGGCGCCGTCGAGACGCTGCAGCGCCACCGTCCGTTTGTGCTGTTCGAGCACGGTGCGGGCGGGGCCGACCTGTACGGCACCCGGCCCACCCAGGTCTTCGATCTGCTGGAGGGCGTGGGACTGCGGATCTTCGACCTGGACGGCAGCGGCCCGTACTCACGCGATCGCTTCGAGACCACCTTCAACGAGCCGCTTTGGAACTTCCTGGCGACGCCGGGCGCCAACCGCTGAGCATCCGCTCGTAGACGTCCTCGTAGCGTCGTGCCATCGCTGTGTCGGTGTACCGTTCACGCGCGAGCGCCTGCCCTCGCTCGCCCATGCGAGCACGTAGGGCGGGAGCGTCTAGCAGGCGCCGCAGCCGATCTTGCAGAGCCGCAAGATCCTCAGATCTCACGACATATCCGGTGTCTCCGTCGCTGACGACCTCCGCAACGCTGCCGACGTCTGTCACGACCACCGGAAGTCCGGCATGCATCGCCTCGAGGATGCCGAGCGGCATCCCCTCCCAGCGCGAGGGCAGCGCGAACACGTCGAGCTCGCTCAGGTGGCTTGGGGCGTCTGTGACCCAGCCGGTGATGGTAAGCCGATCGGCGACCTCCAGCTCACGTGCCATCCGCTCGAGTGCCGCGCGCTCGGGACCATCGCCGACCAGCACGAGGCGCGCGCCTGTGAGCGCGGGCAACGCCCGCACCAGCAGGTCATAGCCCTTCTGCTGGGTCAGGCGTCCAAGCGAGCCGACCACAGGTCCCTCACCCGCTGACGCGCCGTGACCTCCGTGCTCCACGCGCCGCGCCGCGCCAGAGTCCGAGGAGCACAACGGCACGCCGTTGGGCACAGCGATCACCGAGTCGTGCGGCAGGCCGACGATCTCCTCCACCATGCGCGCGCAGCGATCCCCCACCGCGACGTGGGCGCCCAGCGTACGCGCCAGCAACTGCCGTCCCATCCTGCGCACACGCGGGACCGAGACGCCAAGCGGTAGGTGATCCACGGCGAGCACTCGCGTCCCTCGTGCCATGAGACCAGCCAGCTCACCATAAGAGCAAGCAAAGGGCCAAGCCTGGTTCGCGTGCAGGATATCCGGCGCGAATGTCCGTATAGCCGACAGATGCTCGCGCAGCGCGGCGCCGTCGCTCGCTCCGTCCGGATTGCGGATGGTGGTCACCGAGACGCAGTCACGAGCGGCGGCGATAGCGGCGGCGACATCCGCGTTTGTCGCAAGCACCCCGACGTCGATCTCCTCGGCAAGCGCGCCAAGCAGGTACCCAAGCGCAAGCTCGGCCCCACCGACCTCGGGGGAGTCGGTGTAGGCCAACAAGCGCAAGCGCCGTGTCGACTTCACGCAAGCATGCGTTCGTAGAGATCAATGACCGGCCCAGCGGCCACCGCCGGCGTATGGTGATCCACATAGGTACGGTAGGCGGCATCGCCCATGCTGCGGCGAGCGTGCGGATTCTCGATCAGCTCCAAAGTAGCCTCCACGATCCGCTCGTCGCTGCTCTCGACCGCAATGCCACCGTGCGCTCCCAGGCCCTCCGCGCCATCCGGCGTGGTCACCACCGGTATGCCGAGCGCCAGCGCCTCGAGCACCTTGACCTTCAAACCACTGCCCGCCGTTAGCGGATACAACAGCGCACCAAGCTCGCGCAGGAAGTCCGTGGCCGAAGGCACACGCCCGCGCCACTCCACACCAGGACACTCGGGCAGCTCCGGGAACGTGGAGTGCTCCATCCCGGTCCCAGCCAGTAGGAGCCTTGCCTGCGGGCGCCGCTCGAGCACACGCGGCCAGACGTCTCTCAGCAGGCGCTCGACGGCTTTTGCCGTCGGGGGCCAGCCGGCCGTGCCGATCAGTCCAACGACCGACGAATCAAGGGTCGCCCGCGGCGTGTAGTAGCGCTCGTCCAGGGCGAGCGGCGCACATGCCACCTGTGCGTGCGGCGCCACCAGGGTCAGCTCGGCTGCAACCTCAGGAGAGTTGGCGAGCAGCCAGCGAGCGCCACGACAAACGCGGCGCTCGGCGCGAACGAGCTCGAGCGCATCCCTGCTCGCGCGTCGCCACGGCGCCCCGATTCTGCGGTCACGGCGTGTTCGAAAGTGAATCTGAGCGACCGCCGGAGCCCTGGCGTGCGGGATCGCGACCGCCGCCTGCGGCTCGACGAAGTGCACAACGTCGACCCCGTCTGACAGGACGCCCACGCGCGCCGCGAACTCGCCCCGGGCAAGCAGGCCGTTGGGAGACAGCAAGCGGTCGCGCCGACCCTGCCAGGGGGTCACCGGCGCCAGCGAGATCACCTCGATGTTCAGGTCCGCGGGCAGATCGCCCAGCGGCATGGAGCCGATGTTGGCGGCGAGCGCCCGACATTCGACGCCGTGAGATCGAAGCCCGTGCAGCAGCGCGAGAGAGCACCTTGCGGCCGCGCCCCCCTCGGGCAGTGGCACAGAAGGCAGAACGACCAAAACACGCAAGGCTGCGAGAGTATGCCGCATGCTGACGAGGGCTATGGCGCTCCCGCGCCGCTTGCTACAGAGCGGCGCGGCCGGCGACGCCAGTCTCGCGGGCGGACGCCACATCGTCTCCAACGTGGTGGTACAGCTCATAGCCCGCGTGATCACGCTGTGCGTCAGCGTGGTGACAGTCTCACTGACCGCCCGCACGTTGGACCCCAACGGCTACGGGGTCTGGAGTGGAGTGTCGAGCTTCGTGGCCCTTTTCAGCGTGCTCACAGATCTCGGCTTCACCACTGCGGCGATGCAACGAATGGCCGCCGAACCGGAGCGAGAGTCGGAATGGCTGGGAGCGCTGGCAGGCGCACGCACCGCCCTATCGCTGGTTGCAACGGTCGCCTGTGTCATCTGTATTCCGCTGTTTTTGACCAACCAGGGAGACGCATATGCCACAGCGCTGATCCTCGCCACGACGATTCTCTCCACGGGCGCGGCGACACTGATGGCGGTCTTTCAATCGCGCCTGCGCTCCGGGCTTGCGCTGTCTTTCACCGTGCTGCAGAGCTTCGTGTGGCTCGGCGCTGTGACCTTCCTTGCAATCGTGCACGCGTCCGTCGTCGGCTTCGCGATCGCCTACACGCTGCTGATAGCGCTCACATCGCTCTGTCAACTGCTGGCCACCCGCCGGCTTGCCCATATCGCCTGGAGGGCCGGTCGGCGCTTGTGGGGACCACTCACACGCGTGGCCATCCCGCTCGGCATCGCCGGCGTGTTCATAACCGTTTATTACCAACTCGACTCTGTTCTGCTGCTGCAGATATCCGGGCAGCACGAAGCGGGTATCTACGGCGCCGCCTACGGCTTTCTAAGCCCTTTGGGTTTCCTGCCCACAGCGGTAATGGTGTCCTTCTTCCCGGTGCTCTCGGCGGTACACCTCAGCGATCCCGCGCGAGTCCGTCGCCTGGTGCAGATATGCGCGGACATGATGGGGGTCATCTCGCTGCCGATCCTCGCCGGCACGATCGCGCTCTCCGACCAGATCGTGCACCTGCTCTATGGAGCGGACTTCCACCGCGCGGGTGGCGTGCTGCCGATCTTGATGATCGCGTTCGTGTCGATCTGCTTCGGATCGCTCGCCGGCTTCCTTGCTCCGATCGTAAAACTGCAGTGGC
>DATNKN010000246.1:0-4457 GCA_035603375.1 Solirubrobacteraceae bacterium | reverse complement strand
GTTTCTGTTTTGTCGTCGATCGCAAGGCCAAGGACGCCTGTCGGATTATTAACTCCCAGAGCCGACGCCGCCCCGCTGGGATTGGGAAGCGTGAACTCTGTGCTGCCGAGCACCGCTCCGGTGTCGCTGAGCTTTTGAAGTCGCCATTCGGTTGGCATGGAGCCGGTTAGCTCGTCGCCCCAATCGCTGACGCGGTCGAGTACATAGATGGCGGTGCCATCGCCGCCTGTGGTTTTGTCCTGCGTATCGACCGCAAAGCCGACCGGGTTTAGGAACTCCCCCGCGGTCAGCGCTCCGCCGTATTGCTCGTTGTCGTAGGCGGTCGCGTCAAACCCGCCGAAGTGGGTGACCTCGCCGTACTGGCCGATCGATCCATACTGAGGACCGTCTGCGGCATAAACCTGAGTGCCGGCAAGCGAGCAGGCCAGTGTGGCGGTGAGAGAAAATGTCAGAAGTGCGGCGCGATGCAGAGTTTGAATGCGGCTAAAGGTTGATGGCATTGCGCCACCCTATACATGGCCAGGCGTCGAAAAAAATCTTTCACCGTGGAGTTACCCCAAATGCCATGCGTCGTGCGGCTGGGTATCGATCTTGCAATTCACCGCCTGCTGTGCGTGTGTGGTTCGAGGCTGGCGCGCGCGACGGCGGGCGAGCGGTCCCTCGGACGTCGCTTGACGCTCGCTCCGATTGCCGCCGCGATCAGAAGTAGCGCCAGCGGCGACCATGGCGGAAATACATGCCCGCCGGGCTCATACGCGACGGCGTTGTGAACCAGGTCCACCGCGCCCTGCTCCTCGCGCTCCCGTTCGACAGCCTCCACCGCGGAGGTTCCCGATGGTGGCGTCGGTCTCGCCGCTTGGGGCGGTGGAGGCGGCAGCGCAGCCCGTAGTGGCGCCAGCAGCGCGATAGGCGCAAGCAGCGCCGCCGGGATCGCCGCTGGGGGTGCGTGGTGGTGGGCCGCCGGAGGAGTCGGCTGCGCGATAGGCGCTGGCGGGGGCGTCAACGCCAGAAAGGGTTCGGTCGACGGCGGGGATTCCGCGGGTGTCGGCGAGGCGACGGTCGGGGCCGACTGGGATTCTTCGGCCGCGGGAGGGTTGAGTAGTGGCACGGTCCCGCACGGCTGCTCGACGCTGCCGCCCTGGACGGTCACCTGCTCGGAGTAGGAAAGCCCGCCGGTCGTGAGCGTAACCGTCGTGGTGCCCGCGTTATAGGCGCAAAACAGCCCCGAGGCGGAGTCCGGAACGGTCTTGCCTTTTACCTGTAGCACCGCCAGCGGGTCGATCGAGTTCGGGTCCTGCTCGACGAAGTTGCCGACATCGGGTTTTGAGGACGTAAAGCTGTAGGCGGGCGCGATGAACTTCGCGCAGTTGGGGCCCTCGCACACCTCCGGGATCGCCGTGTAGGGATTTGGGGGCTCCGCGCTGATGTCGCCGGTGCCGCTCACCTGTCGCTCCGAGCCGCCGAGCGGTCGGCGCGCGAGCCCTTCGAACAGCGCGGCATGGCTGCGGTGCAGAAGCGTGCCGTCGGTCGCGTTCAATCCCAGCTGGCCGATGCTGGGGATCAGCGTGGCGGTCACGGGGGCGATGTTGGTGCTCGTGCTGCGCTCGGCGACGTTCACGCTCACGGTCAAAAAGCCGCTCGCGCCGAAGAAGTCGTCGGGATTGTTCAGCGGCGGGCCGACGTAGCCGAGCGTGCCGCTGCCGAACGCTGGGATCGTGTTCGAGCCCGAACCGATCGTCTCCGAGACATTTGTTTCGGGGCTGTCGAAAAGGTAGGCCGAGGCGCCCTGGTCGAGCAGCACCTGGTCTACGGCCTGTGCGTCCTGTGGGTAGTTGGGCGCGCCGGGTTCGCTGACGTTGGCGTTGCCCACCACGATCGCCGGCAGCGGCGCTTGCCCATTGGATCCATACTTGGCGTAGTGCAGCTGCGCGCACAGCCACTGCAGCTGATTTGCGGGCGCTTCCCAGTTACTCGTCGGGCATGGCGCCTGCGCGGTGTCGTTCGCGGACAGCTCGGACTGCGAGTAGTCGAGCACGATCACACGCACCGTCCCCGTGGCGCCAGTCGAGTCGAACGCGTAGGCGGCGGTGCCTTCAGGTGGTGCGGGCGTACCCGCCGGGACCGAGCGCGCCGGAGCGTGGCTGCCCATGGCCGCGGTAAATGGCGCGGTCGTTGCGCCGTCGGCGATGTCGGGCGGGGAGATCGCGGCGTAGGCCGGCAACGAACCGCCGGCGCCCAGCAGTCCGGCGTGGTCTTCGAGTTCTCGTGAGAACGCGCTGGCGCTCAGCCCTCGCAGGGGAGTCGCGTCTTCGCTGCTCGCGCCCGTGTAGAGAAACGCGCGCAGTCCCGCGATCTGGCTCGCGCGGCCGACGGCTCCCGACAGCCACGCGTCCGGGCCAAGGTTCTCGTTTGCGAGATTGCCGCAGGCGGTGCGGCACTGGCCTTCGCCGCCCACGGCGAAAGTGGCCTCGCCCGTGGGTGTTGAGATCGGCGCGCTTGTGCTCTGCGGCGGAGAAGGTCCGGCGCCATAGCGCATGATTCCCGCAGTCTGCGCCGCTTCGCGGATGACGTCCGAGCCGGAGATTTCCGCGCCTGTCTTGCCGCCGACGGCCCAGCCGCCGGCGCCGTTGGGGGCGACCAGCAGCGCGAACACCGGATCGGGCCAGCCCGGCAGGTCGGTTATGCCGCTTTCCGGATAGGGATAGTCCTGGTGCTCTTGATCCTGCCAACCTCCGGGTGTTTGTCGCACCAGATAACCGTCCCATGGCAACGGGTCGGGGCCGAGCACCACTTCGTACTGGCCGAGCGCCGGCCCCGGCGGGTTGTCGATCTGTTCGTATTCGGGATCGACGTTTGGATTGTCGTTGGTGTCGAGCGATACGAGCGCCCGCACCGACGATCCTTCTTCGACGGCGGCCAGCGCCGCGACGTTTTCCGCTTCGGGCAGCGGCTGAGGGGAGAGATGCCAATGGCCGCTGGCCGAGTCGCGCTCGATCACGACCCCCGGTCCGGCTGCCACCGCACCGCCGTCGGGTACGCCCGCGACCTTGGAGAGCACGGTGCTCTTGCTGGGAAGGCTCGCGAGCAGTTTCTGCGCTTCCGGTTCGACCTGCCAGCCGGCGCCGTCGTTGACGATCAGTCCGCCAATCTCCAGCGACGTGTCGGAGGGATCGAGCATCCGGTAGGTGGCGATGGCCTCCCCACCGGCAAACGCCACCGAGGTGAAGTTCGCTTGCGAGAGCCCCGGCGGAGGCGTTTGTGCGGTCCACGTCTTGCCATACGAAAGCAGCACGCCCTGCTTGCCCACGGCGTAGCCCGTGCTGGGTTCTATCGGCGAGAACGCGATTCCCGTCAACTGCCCGCGAAAACCGATCGGCGCGGCGGGGTCGGGTTCCCACTGGTTGGTGGAGGCTTGCCACAGCCACATCGCGCCTTCCTCGCCAACCGCGTAGGCACGTTCGGCTTCCGGCCACGCCACGCCGAGCAGGTTCGGTGTTTGCCGTTCGCCGCTCGAGTTGTACAGATATTCCGGGGACCAGCCCTCGCCAGGTAGATAACGTGCGACCTCGCCATCCACGCCGACGGCCAGCGCCTGCGCCGAGCCTTCCCCAGGCGTGGCACCCGGTTGCCCGGCGATTGCCAACAGCGGCTCGCGGAACGGTGTCGGCCAGGAGACGAGGCTGTCGGCGGCTGGGCTCGCGGTTACATGGATCGCCGCTGGGTCGCCCTCGGCGCCAAGCCATCCTTCTTCGGTCGAGGAGAAGGCCGCCCCGCCGCTTGGTTTGGAGCCGCTGCCCGGCACAGTCCCGAGCGTGACGCCGCCGGGTCCAATCGCTCCGTTCGCGCCACCGGCGCCACCGCCCACGGTATATGCGAATTCGCTCTGGCCTTCGCGTAGAACGAGCAGCGCTCCTTCGGGCAGGCCAGTGATCACGCGCGTGCCGGCACCCGCGCCGGGCCAGGCGAAGCTGCCATAGTCGGAGGACAGTGGCGCCCCGAGCGGGTTGTCGTTGGGGCACAGCGAGGTGGAGGAGGCGCTGTAGCACCATATGCCGGCCACTTCGCCGCTTGCCGCGGGGGACACGAGCACAGTCCCATCGCCCGAGTTCGCGCTGTCGCTCAGCCCGACATCCACCCACACGCCCTGCCCCACGGCGGTCAGTAGCGGGCCCTGCTTCAGTGGCGATGCCAGCTCGCCGCTCAACGGTGGCGAACCCGAGCCGAGCAGCCAGCTTGCCGGTTTGCGCCGCACCCACGCCTGCTTGCCGTTGGGCTCCTGCACGCGCTGGAAGAGCATCAGCGGTTCGGCACTCGTGCTCGCAAGTAGCCAGGCGTTGTCGGGCGAGCTGGCTGACAGCGCGAGCGCCGTCAGCGTGCCGGTGGGCGGCGTGCACTTTTCCGAGGCGTACTGTTCGCAGATCGGCTCGCGTGTCCAGTCGCCGCCGTCGTAGTGCAGC
>DATNKN010000237.1:0-12002 GCA_035603375.1 Solirubrobacteraceae bacterium | reverse complement strand
CGCCCATGTTCTCTGGGGGCATAGAAGAAGTCCACCGTGTAGGACTCGCGGACCGGTCCCGCGGGCAACCAAAACACTGCCACACCGCCACCGAAGCCAACCCGCGAATCGGCGGGACAGCCGCTCGGACCAAGCCTCTGTAGGACCGTCGAGGTACACGTACCGGCGCCGCGCGCGTCCACCGTCATGCCGGCGGGCGCGTACAACGTGAGCTTGCGCGCCGGCGAGGCGCCTTCGTTGGACACAGCGAACTTCGCGCTCACCGACAGGTTGGTCGAGGCGCCGAGCCCGTCCGGGGTAAAGCCGGCCTGGATCGTCACCGCTTCGCCCGCCCAGGTGGCGCCAACGAAGATCAGAGACGTGCCGAGCGCGAGCGCCACCAGCAGCAGTGTTCGCGCCCCGCGCCTCATCGCCGACGCCCCGTATACCAACAGCCCCGCGCGACTTTGCCTGCACGTGCCTTAGTCGATCGAAGCGATTTCCCCCTGACCTTCACGTTACTTATGGTAACGCGAATTGGAGTCTGTGTCAAATGCGCTCACGCAGCGGCGGCCGCGGCTTTCGCTTTCGTTACGAAGCGGTCTGCTGCGCGCTTGTCTGCGCCGTGATCGCGGTCGAGCTTGGCTACGTAACGCGTGAGCCCAGTCTCCTCGAACGCTCGCTCGACAGTCTCCGGCGGAACATAGGCCTCGACGATCACGATCAGCACCTGGTCGGGATGGTTTTCAAGGAAGGCCCTGACGGCAACCAATTCCCGGTCCAGCGGCTCGGCTCCCAGCTCACACAGGGTGTGGCGCGGCCCGCGGGGCTGCGCCACAAGCCAGATGTCCCATCGGTGCGCCTCACGGCTCGTGGAGACTACGGAACTGGGCGCCGCCGGCACGCGAGGCGACCGTGGCCGCCCTTAGAAGAGTGGGCCCGATTTGTTACGCGGGTTATTCAGCCAGGCGCTGTGGGCAAGGTCATCGTGACTACCTCCGCTTTGACTCCGAGAGCCCAGCCGGGTTTGCAGCAAACACCGCCGTGACGAGTTTGCCAACCGGGTTACCCGTCACTATTTCTAGCGATGCCGACAATAAGCCGCTTCTTCGGGCTCACGATCACGATGTATTTCGATGACCACGGCCCTCCTCACTTCCATGCACGAGCTGCCGGGCATAGCGCCAAGGTCCAGATCGACACGCTGGAAGTGCTGGTGAGCGACCTGCCGCGTCGAGAGCTACGACTGGTGCTGGCGTGGGCGGAGATGCACGCGGCGGAACTCGACGAGAACTGGCGTCGAGCACGCGAAGGTGCCACACTGCAAGAGATCGAGCCACTGCAATGATTGGGCTTACCCCGGACATAACTAACGCGACCGTCCCGCAGCATGGCGTCTTGCGGCTCACTTTCGCGGACGGCGTGACCGGCGAGGTCTATGTGCTGGACCGTATGCGCGGCCCGGTTTTCGAGCGCGCCGTGACTCCCCAGGGGTTTGCAGAGGTCAGAGTCGATCCCGAGACAGGAACAGTTTGCTGGCCTAAAGGCGCTGACCTCGCCCCGGACACGCTCTACGAGCGCGTGCGGACCGGTGTTTGGCCCGGTCAGAGCCAAGCGGCGTAAGAATGGGCCCGGTAGGACTCGAACCTACGACCAACCGATTATGAGTCGGCGGCTCTAACCAACTGAGCTACGGGCCCTCATCGCGCCTAGCGCGACTGCTCAGAAGCTACCAGCAGGGCTCCGATATGCGCTTCGGGGCGTGGGATGGTTTGATTCCTTCGTCAACGAGCGAGGAGAGCAGCTATGGCGGAGCGGGCGGCGATTGTTACGGGAGCATCCAGCGGCATCGGTTTGGCGATTGCTCGGGTGCTTTGCGAGGAGGGCTTTGGCGTTACGATGGCCGCTCGGCGGGCCGAGAAGCTGCAGGCGGCCGCGGATGGGCTCGCTTCAGAGGGCTTCGACGTCCACGGGGTTCCCGCGGCGCTCTCGGAGGAGAGCGAGATCCAGAAGGTGGTCGCCGCCCACCGCGAGCGCTACGCGCGTCTGGATGTGCTCGTCAACAATGCCGGCGTGGGCATCGGTGCTCCGGTCGGAGACATCCTCACCAAGCATCTCGACATGCAGATCGACGTCAACCTGCGCTCCATCGTGCTGTTCTACCGCGAGTGCCTGTCGATGCTCAAGGAGTCCGCTGCCGAGCATTCAAACACGCTGGTCGTCAACACCAGCTCGATTTCCGGCAAGCGCGCCGAGGCGTGGCTTTCGGTCTACTCCGCCACCAAGCACGCCGTCGTCGGTTGGACCGAAGCGATGAACAAGGAGCTTGGCTCGGCCGGCATCAAGTCCACCGCCCTCTGCCCCGCCTTCGTCGACACGCCGATGACCGACTTCGTCAAGGGCCAGGTCAAGGCCGAGGAGATGATCCGACCCGAGGACATCGCCGAGGCCGTTCGCTATCTGTTGCGCGTCTCCCCCGCCTGCGTCGTTCCTGAGATGATGTTCGTGCGTCCCGGCGACGCCATCTAAAGGAAAGGACGCAGATGAAGCTAGGCGTACACATCGGCTATTGGGGCCTTGGCCTCAGCTCCCAGGATCAGCTTGAAATCGTGCAGGAAGCCGAGCGGCTGGGCTACGACTCCGTCTGGACCGCCGAGGCCTACGGCTCCGACGCCGCCACCGTACTCGCATGGCTGGCGGGACAAACCTCCACGATCCGGCTGGGCTCCGGCATTTTTCAAATGCCAGGTCGCTCCGCCGCGATGACCGCCATGACGGCCGCCACGATCGACCAGCTCTCCGGCGGGCGCATGATCCTCGGTATCGGCTCCAGCGGTCCACAGGTCGCCGAGGGCTGGCACGGACAGCGCTTCGGCAAGCAGCTGCAGCGCACCCGCGAGTATGTCGCCGTAGTGCGCAAGGCACTCGCGCGCGAACGCCTCGAGTTCCATGGCGACACGCTCGAGCTGCCTCTGCCCGATGGTCCCGGCAAGGCGCTCAAGCTCACTATCGCCCCCGTGCAGGAGCACATACCTGTGTATTTGGCGGCTATCGGCCCCAAGAACACGGCCTTGGCGGGAGAGATCGCCGACGGCTGGATCCCCACCCTCTTCTCACCTGAGCACGTCTCCGAGCTGCGACCCCTGTTGCAGGAAGGCGCCGATCGTGTCGGGCGTTCGCTCGACAATTTTGACATCGCCCCCACCGTCAACGTCTTCGTTACCGACGACCTGGAGGGCGCCCGCAACGCGATGCGTCCATTCATCGCGCTCTACGTCGGCGGCATGGGCTCGCGCAAGCAAAACTTCTACAACAACCTCGTCTGCCGCTACGGCTTCGAGGCCGACGCCAAAGTCATCCAGGACCTCTACCTGGAGGGCAAGCGCGAGGAGGCGATGGCCGCCATCCCGGATGCTCTCATCGACATGGTCTCGTTGTGTGGGCCGAGCGATGTGGTGCGCGAGCGCCTCAGCGTCTACCGCGAGGCAGGCGTCGGCACGCTCGGACTCACGCCGATCGCGTTCACCAAGAACGATCGCCTCGAGCAGCTGCGCCTGGTCGCCGAGCTCGCCGGCTAGCGTCGGCCCTCCGTGCCCACCCCTCGCCCGCTGCGTCTACTGCTCGGCGCCTTCGGCGACCCCGGCCACGCGTTCCCGATGATTGCGCTCGGCCGGGCCCTGCGCGCCCGCGGGCATGACGTCACGTTGCAAACATGGAAGCGTTGGCGCGATCCCGTCGAAGCGGAGGGTCTCACCTTCGCGCCAGCACCCGAGTACAGCGCCTTCCCGATCGGCAACACGCCCCTGGACTTCTACGAGGCAGTCGTCTACTCCACGCGCGACACACTCCCGCTCGTGCGCGAGTTTCGCCCCGACGTGGTCGTCCACGACATCCTCACACTCGGACCGTCCCTCGCGGGCGAGCTCGAGGGCGTTCCAAGCGCCACGCTGGTCCCCCACGTCTTCCCCGAGGCGGCCCCCGGGTTCCCGATCTACTCCTTCGGCGCGCGCCTACCGCGAACCGGCGCTGGACGCGCCTTCTGGAACCAAGCCCATTTTCCCGTCCGTCGAGGCCTAGAGAGTGGGCGTCTCGCGCTCAACCGGGCGCGTGCGGGCGTGGATCTCCCTCCGCTGTCAGGCGTGCACGGCGGCACCAGCCGCGAGCTTGCCCTCGTCGCCACCTTCCCCGGGCTCGAGTACCCGCGCGTCTGGCCCGCCGGCACGCACGTCGTCGGGCCACTGATGTGGGAGCCCCCGGCGCACGAGGTCCCGTTGCCGCCTGGCGAAGGCCCGTTGGTCCTGGTCGCGCCCTCCACCTCCCAGGACCCCGAGCATCGTCTGCTGCATGCCGCCCTGCGCGGGCTTGCCGACATGCCGGTGCGTGTGCTGGCGACCTACAACGGCCGTCTTCCCTCGCGTCCGTTGCGCGTCCCCGACAATGCGCGCATCGTCTCCTGGGTCTCCTATTCACGCACGCTTCCCTCTTGCGACGCGGTCGTCTGCCATGCCGGCCATGGAACTCTCGTGCGTGCGCTCTCCCTCGGCGTCCCCGTCGTCGCCTGCCCGGTCGCCGGTGACATGAACGAGAACGCCGCCCGCCTTGCCTGGTCCGGAGCTGGTGTTCGTCTGCCGCGGCGCTTTATTTCTCCGCGGCCGTTGCGGCGCGCGGTCGAGTTTGTGGTCGGCGAGCCAAGCGTCCGGGCGCGGGCGCGAGAGTTTGCCACCTGGGCGTCCGAGCACGATTCTGGGGCTATGGCTGCTGTGCTGGTCGAGCAGCTTGCGTCTTCGCACAAGTCCACATTGGGACTCGAATCCGTTTCGCTCCCCTAAGGGGGTACCGCCCCCGTCAGGAGCGGAGGGTTCGGGAGGCTTGCGTCAAAAGACTCTGGGGGTGGGACTCGAACCCACAACCCTTCGGTTAACAGCCGAATGCTCTGCCAATTGAGCTACCCCAGATCGTGAAGCTCGGGCTACTTTACTAAGCGTCCACTCGCACCGGCACTACACGCCGCCAACCGGCCCGCTCTCCGCCAAAGCCCGCTCCTGCGCCCGGTCGAACTCGACCTTGACCTCTCCGCGCAGCTTTGCCAAGTCGCTCACCTCGCCCGCCCCCTGCGCACGCGCCGCATGGATGCGGCGGTCGATCCACGCAAGACGCAGTTGCAATTGCTGCACGTCGAGCATCGGTGGCTTGGCGGAGCCCTCGTGCACGGGCCAGCGGCCGGCTTCGACGGTCAGCTCGGCGAGCAGCCCAACCAGCTCGCGGTCCTCGTCGTCAACGTCCTTGAGCGGCTCCGCGAGGTGTCCGGCCTTGAGGTGCTCGGCGGTCCTTCGCATCAGCTCGCTGGTGAACACACCGCCGATGTCCATTTCCTCGAGTGCGCGCTCGCCGTGCTTGGGTGTCGCTATGCACAGCGCGAGAAACGCACGCTCAGTGTCGGCGCGCGCGGAGAGCACGCGGCTTGCCTGTGCACCGGCGCCACCGCCCGTACCCGCAGCGCCATTAGCGCCTGCCGCACCGCGCTCGGTTCGCGAAGGCGCAGTACCGGCGCCTTCGCCCGCACGCCCAGGCCGTTCGACGGCTTGAGCCTGACCACCGCTCGCGGCCAGCAGCGTCTCCGCCAAGCCCTCGCTCAAGCCAAGTCGCCCCGACACCATTCGCGTCAGCTCCATCCGCATCGCGCTCGGCGGGAGCGTCGCGAACACCGGGCGCAGCTCGGCGATCATGCGGTCGCGACCCTCGGGGCTTGCGTCGTCGCCATTGGCGAGCACGCGCTCGACGCGAAAGCGCACGAACGGCACGGTTCGCCCCACCGCCTCTTTGAACGCATCCGCGCCGCCCTGCTGCACCAGCTCGGCCGGATCGGCGCCGGCCGGCAGCTCCACCACGCGCAACTCGAGCTTGCGCCGCGCCGCCAACCGCGATGCCTTGAGCATTGCCTCCTGACCTGCGCTGTCGGCATCGAGCGCCAACAGCACCGTCTGAGCCAGGCGTCCCAGCTCGCCCACCTGCTCGTCGGTGAGTGCGGTGCCCATGAGCCCGACGGCGTTCCTGAAGCCGGCCTGGTGCAGCGCGATCACGTCCGTGTATCCCTCGCACACGATCGCCTCGCCGGCCTTCGTGGCAGCCACCCGTGCGAGATCGGCTCCATACAGGTGGCGACCCTTGTGGTAGACGTCGTTATCGGAGGTGTTCAGGTACTTCGGACCCTGCCCGTCGCGCATCGCACGCGCGCCGAAGCCGAGCACGCGCCCGCGCATGTCGCTGAGCGGAAACATGATGCGCGAGCGGAAGCGGTCATACAGGCCCTGCCGCTCCCGCGAGCGCTGCGCGAGCCCGGTCTCGTACAGCTCCGCCTCGGAGAACCCTCCGCGCCGCGAAGCGAGCAGCACACGGTCCCACGCACTCGGCGCGTACCCGACGCGAAACTCCTTGAGGATCGCCTCGCCCAGCCCGCGTTCCTCCAGGTAAGCCCTTGCCTGCGCCGCCTCGGCGGACTCCCACAGGTAGCGCTCGTAGTAGACAGCTGTCCGCGACAGCAGCTCCAGCAGGCGCTCCCGCCTGGCCCGCCGCTGGGCTTCCCTGGGATCCTCGCGTTCCAGTTGCAGCTCGATCCCGGCACGGTCGGCGAGCAACTCCAGTGCGCCCTTGAAGTCGACGCCCTCGGTCTCCTGCACGAACGTGAACACGTCGCCGGATGCCTGACAGCCGAAGCAGTAGTACACCTTCTCCATCGGCTCCACGCTGAAAGACGGCGTGCGCTCGTCGTGAAACGGGCACAGCCCCTCGTAGCTGCGCGGACCCGCCCGGCGCAACTCTGTGCGGGTGCCCACCAGCTCCACGAAGTCGATCGCGTCGCGCACCCGGTCGCGCGAGTCTGGTGTGTAACGGGCCATTGCCCTAGCACGCTAGCGGGCGAACACTCGCGGCACTTCCAGGTCGGTGTACTCCCTGATGCAGTACCGGTCGGTCATACCGGCCACGTAGTCGGTGACGCGCTCGGCGAGATCCTCCGGCGCGCCGGGGTCCGTGCCCGTGCCGCCCACGGACCCCGGGATGATGACGCCCGCGGAGACGCTCGGCAGCATTTCGGGATGCGCGACGTAGTGCTCGAACAGCTTGCGCACCACGTTGGCAATACGCGCGTGCTCGGCACGCACCGCCTCGCCGAGATACACGCGCTCGAACATGAACTCGCGCAGCTGCGCCATCGCCGGACCAGCGACCGGTCCCTGCACGATGTCGCCAGCCTCGGCCGAGTGCTCGACCATGTCGTGCACCAGCGCGTCGATTCGTTGCGAGCCGGTCGAGCCGAGCGCCGCGATCGGGCCGTCAGGCAAATCCTCCTCGCGTAGCAGTCCCGCCCGCATCGCGTCGTCGATGTCGTGATTGATGTAGGCGACACGGTCGATGACGCGCACGATCCGCCCCTCCAGCGTTTGTGGCAGCGGCGCGCGGCTGGAGTGACGGGCGATTCCGTCGCGCACCTGCTCGGTCAGGTTGAGCCCGGCGCCGTCGCGCTCCAGGCGGTCCACGACGCGCAGCGAGTGCTCGTAGTGGTGAAACTCGCGGCCGAAGCGCTCTTTGAGGCACTCGTCCAGCGCCTCCTCGCCGATGTGCCCGAACGGCGGGTGGCCGAGATCGTGACCTAGCCCGATCGCCTCCACCAGATCCTCGTTGAGCGCCAGGGCTCGTGCCACCGTGCGCGAGATCGTCGTCACCTCGAGCGTGTGGGTCAGGCGCGTGCGGTAATGGTCGCCGAGCGGCGCCACGAACACCTGCGTCTTATGCGTCAGCCTGCGAAACGCCTTGCAGTGCACGATCCGGTCGCGATCGCGCTGAAAGGGAGTGCGCAAGCCGCAGTCCTCCTCGGGCCGCGCTCGGCGCGCAGGATAGGAGCGTGCCGCCAGCGGCGACAGCTCGCGCTCCTCGATTTCACGGCGACGCTCGGCAAAAGCGCCCGCAACAGACCTGGTGTCGCTTGCGATGCTCACACACCCGATTGTGGCAGCGTGGCCGGCATCAGCCGCACGTGCGCGTGGTGCTCGAGCATCTCCGACACGGCACGCTCGACCTGGCCCAGCACCCGCTCCTCCCCGGCCGGCGCCTCGCTCAGCGGACGCCCCAGCGCCTGTGTCATGAACGTGTGCGCCGACTCGCCCAGCGGGAATGCGGCTGCCTCACAGGAGTTGCACACGACGCCCCCGGCCGCGCCGGAGAAGCCGACGAGATGCTCCTCGCCCCCACAGCACGCACACGCGCCCAGCTGCGGCGCGATTCCCGCCGCGACGAGCAGCTTCAAGCGGAATGCCAGTGCGCTCGCGCGTGTCGCACCGGCCGGGTTTTCGTCGAGCAGCGAAAGCTTGCGGCACAGCAGGTTGAACACGCCCGGATGTGGCTCGGACGTCTCGAACAGACGCCCAACCGCATCGCATGCGCGTGCCGCCGCATCCAGCGCGCGCGCGTCGCCGCGCAGCTTCGAGTGACCCTCGACGGTCTGCGCCCCCGTGACCGTAAGCAGCTCGCTGCGGCCTTCGTGCAGCTCGATGTGCAGGCGAAAGAACGGCTCGAGCCTCCCCCCGAAGCGACTGCGCGCGCGACGCACACCCTTGGCGATCGCGCTCACCCGGACACGCTGGGGGGTATACACGTGCAGGATGCGGTCGGCCTCGCCGTAGCGCATCGAGCGCAGCACCACCGCTTCGGTCTTCACCAGTCCCGCCATCGCTCGACCGAGTCTAGGATCGTGCTCGGCGGAGCATCGCCAGGCGTGCCCCGTGCCAGCGCAACACCTCATCTCCACGCTATTCGCCCGACACGCCTTGCTATACTTTATGAAGTAATGAGCCAAACCGAGTCTCAACGCCAGTCACAACCTAGAGTCACCGTCTACACGACCGAGCCGTGCTCGTTCTGCGCGCGGGTAAAGGGCTTGCTCAAGGCGCGCGGCGTTGACTTCGCCGAAGTCAACCTTTCAAAGGACGCCTCCGGCCGCGTAGAGCTGGCCGGACGCACGGGCATGATGACCTTCCCCCAGGTGCTCGTCGGTGAGCAGCTGCTCGGCGGATACGCGGAGACGCTCAGCGCCCTGGAGAGCGGGCGCCTCGACGAGCTGCTAGCCGCCTAGCGGCCTCGATTCGACTGGGACCGGCTCGCAGGAGGCTGTTGCGCGGGCCTACCGTGGTCCGGCCCTGCCGGCCGCTCGCGCTCCGCGCGGACGCGGCTGGCAGGTCTCACAAACGTAGGTGCCCCGTCCCGCCACCACCATCTTCACGATCGTGCGGCCACAGCGAGCGCACGGCTCGCCCTCGCGGCGATGCACCTGAAAGCGATCCTGAAAAGAGCCCCACACCCCGTCCACGTGGCGGAAGTCGTCGATCGTTGCCCCGCGCGCCTCGATGCCCGCTTGGAGCGCCCAGATCGTTGCCTCCCGCAACGAGGAATATTGCTCGGCGCTCAAACGCCCGGCGGGGCGCAGCGGGTGGATACCGGCGCGATATAGCGCCTCGTCGGCATAGATGTTGCCGACGCCCGCAACACGTCGCTGGTCGAGCAAGAATGCCTTGATCGGGGCACTGCGCCCACGTGCCTGGGCGCGCAGGTGCGCCGCGGTGAAGCGCTCGTCCAGGGGCTCCAGGCCAAGACGCGCGGCAAAGAACTCGTCGAGTGCATCCCCGCCTAGCAACAGCTCCCCGGTGCCGAAGCGGCGCGGATCGGAGATTGCCAGCCGCGAGCCCCCGCTCAACTGGACGCGCACGCGCACGTGTGTCGGCTCGGGGTCCGGATCGCACAACACCGTGCCGGTCATGCGCAGGTGCTGGGCCAGATGCACGTCCTCGCTCAAACTCCACACCAGGTACTTCCCGCGCCGCCCCAGCTGCTGCACTTCCCGCCCGATCAGGGCGTCCTCCAGTTCGCTCGGCGCGAGCGGCCGGCACCAGCGCCAATCGAGGACGCTCACGCGCTCAAGCGTGCGCCCCTCCACCAACGGCGCCAACTGGCGCCTTATCGTCTCCACCTCGGGAAGCTCGGGCATCTGTTGCCCCCAGCATATGTGCCCGCGGGTGTGCGTCGAAGTACACGTCCTTCAACCGCTCAGCTGACAGGTGCGTGTACATCTGCGTGGTCGCAAGATCCGCGTGACCGAGCATCTCCTGCAGCGAGCGCAGGTCGCACCCACCCGAGAGCAGGTGCGTGGCAAACGTGTGGCGCAGCGTGTGAGGTGTCATGCGCTGCTCCAGTCCCGCGCTGCGCGCGTGACTCTGGATGATCTTGTAGAGGCCCTGGCGCGTCAAGCCGGCACCGCGATGGTTCACGAACAGACGGCTCTCCGCGCGCGGCCCGACCAGCTGTGGGCGAGCCCTGGCGCAGTAGGCATCGAGCGCGCTCACCGCCTGGCGTCCCACCGGCACGATCCGTTCCTTGGATCCCTTGCCGCGCGCACGCAACACACCCTCGCGCAAATCGACGTCGCCCATCTCCAGCGCGATCGCCTCCGAGATGCGCAGCCCGCACGCATACATCGTCTCCAGCAGCGCGCGGTCGCGCAGCGCCAGCGGCTCTCCTCCCTTGGGCTGCGCGAGCAGCTTCGCGACCTGCTCGCGCGAGAGCACCATGGGGAGTCGCCGTGTCTTCGGCGGCCCACGCAACTCCGCCGTGGGATCGTGCTCGATCAGCCCTTCGCGGCGCAGGTGACGGTAGAAGGAGCGCAGACAGGCAGCCTTGCGCTGCAGGGTCGCGGGCGACACAGCGGGACGCTCCTCCCCGCCACCGGCCAGCTCGGAGAGAAACGCCGCGAGATCGCCGTGGCCAGCGCTCAGTGGCGACACTTCGCGGCGCGCGAGAAACCCGCCGAACTGGGTGAGATCGGACTGGTAGGCACTCAGCGTGTTGTGCGAAAGCCCGCGCTCCAGCTCCAGGTAGGCGAGGAAGTCAAGCGTCAGCTCCGCGAAGCGAGGCCCTTCGACAGCCACGGTCCTCGCGCCACCGCCACAGTCGCCTTGGGAGTCGCTCACATAGCCGCATTCGCTGTGCCCGCGTGCGCCCCTTGATGGTGCAAGACGACTCTCACCGTCGCACGGGACGCACCCATCGCATCGGCCTTGAGCAGTCACCGCGTCAACATCACGCACTCACCGCTTCAACCCGAACGCCTGGGAGCACACGAGGGTCCTCGCGCCCCCTCCCGCGAAGACGCGCTCAGCGAGCTTGGCTCTCGAGGCGAGCACCCGCGACGCATAGGTCGGCGAGCACGGTGCCGCCCGCGAGCGCGGCACCGAAGAACAGTGGGTCCTCGATTAGGATGCGCCCCATCGTCTCAGCGGGCAACCCGCTTTGCAGATAGGCAGGCATGTCCACCGGCGCGCGGCGCCAGTCGTGACGCGCCATCCGCGCGGGACGGTCCACGTCAAGCTCCAGCTGCGGCCTGCCGCGCTCTGAGGAGAGCGCCGTCGAGGAGGACCGGAGCACCGATCCCAGCCCGGCTCGCAGGTCGGCGCCCACGGGCGAGCGGATTCCCGCCGGCAGCGCCACCGTGACGGGCTCGAGCAATAGGTCAAGCACAGTGAGTGTGTGATGGGAGATGCCGCGGTGGCGCGGGCGAGAGTCCGCGGAGGACATGCGCGCCACGACCAGCGTCGGAGCGCCGAGCGCGAGCGCCGTGTGCGCCGAGTCCAGCGCATACATGCCACCATGGCCGAGCGGCGAGCCCGATCCCACGATGCCAGGGCCAGGTCCGCACACCGCCGCATCCCAGCCGAGCGTGCTCAGGCCGTGGTGGAGCGCGCCCGCGACGGTCACGCTCTCCCCCTCCCCGCCATATGCCGCCCCGGCAGTCAGGTGACCACCGAGCAGCCCGCGCTTGCGCAGCGTCCGCACCACCCGCGAGTGCCCGCCCGGCAGCGCGCCGCCAGGCGTCTGCACGTAGCCGAGCGTCGCGCCGGGCCTCGCCTGTGCGAATGCCCATGCGACCGCGGCGAGCTGCCCGTGAAGCGCGAGCACAGCCACCGGACCCTCGAGCGGCA